>JAUVTM010000193.1 GCA_030601545.1 Syntrophobacterales bacterium | reverse complement strand
CGATTAAACAAACTAGGAGGAGCCTCATGAAACTGCAGGGAAAGAAGATAATCGTTCTAGTAGAGGACCTCTACCAAGAGCTGGAAGCATGGTATCCTTTGCTGAGAATGCGGGAAGAGGGTGCTGAGGTTACTACTGTTGGTACGGAGGCGGGTGTGACGTACAAAAGCAAGGGTGGGTATCCGATTACCTCGGATGTAGCTTCCCGTGATGCTGATGTTAACGAATACGACGGGATCATAATCCCTGGCGGATATGCTCCCGACCTTATGCGTAGACATCCGGCTACAGTTCAATTGGTCAAAGACGGTTTTGAGCAAGGAAAAGTGGTGGCTGCCATCTGTCATGCGGGCTGGATGCTAACTTCGGCAGACATTGTCAGAGGTCGGAAGGTCACTGGATTTTTTGCTATTCGGGATGACCTGGTTCATGCTGGCGCTGAATATGAGGACGCAGAGGTGGTTGTAGATGGTACGTTGATCACCTCCAGAAAGCCCGACGACCTGCCCGCTTTTTGTCGTGAGATCATCACGGCACTTTCTTAGAGTGTCGGTTGTCCAATTGTATTAGTGACAGTGACAGATGGATTGCGAGGCACGAGATGTGCATAAACTAGTCATGTTTAATCACAAGTTTCGCGACCCTCGGACATCAGTGGGAGGTACTGGCGCTTAGTAACCCGACATCACCCTGGTTTGCTATGGACTATTCAGAACTCACTATGCGCTATGCGCTATGCGCTATGCGTTTTTCGAGATAGTTATGCAAGCGGCACATTATTTCCACATGGTGACCGGCTCCTGTGGCCGGTGGTTTTTGCAGAAGCTTTACCGGCTGGTAGACATCCTTGGTTTTTTTGTGGTGTGCCTCAAAACGACCTTGCGTTATAGACACACCGGCCAGAGGCTTATGGCTCGCACCTTTATCCAGCAAATATATTTTACTGGAGTCCAGTCGTTAGAGCTTATCTGTCTCATAGCGCTCCTGGTGGGCGGGCTGGTAGTTATCCAGGGTATTGCCCAACTGACCAGGGTGGGTAGCAGGAATGTTTTGGCATCCTTGTTGACTGTGGTGATTATCCGGGAAGTGGGGCCATTGCTTACTGCGGTGGTGGTCACCCTAAGGTCAGGCTCAGCCATCGCAATTGAAATGGGATACATGACCGTACTCAGGGAAATTGAAAGCCTTGAGATGCAGGGCATCGACCCACTACATTTTCTCACCTTACCCCGCCTCGTGGGGGTTACCGTATCGGTGATTTGCCTGATCGTCTTTTTTAACATAGTGAGCATCTTTGGTGGATTCGTCGTAGCCTGGACTTTAGTCGACGTTCCATTTTGGGCGCTTTTCAGTGATCTCGCCCGTGAGGTCAACGGCGTTGACATCATTGTCGGCTCAGTGAAAGCGTTTGTGTTCGGTTTAACCATTGCTTTGGTCTGCATGTATCATGGGTTCAGGACGGGAGAGGCGATTACTAACATTCCGCCGCAGGTATCCCGAGCCCTGGTGGACTGCTTCATTTTGTGTATATTTTTCAACGTGCTGATTTCGGCCCTGTTCTACCTCTGATCGAGGCAATGGGGTATTATGGGCAGACAGGCCCTTATAGATAGAATTTGGTTGGAAGCTGTGAAAACGCCGATACTTTCCTGTGAGAATCTGGAGTACTGTGAAGAAGATGGTACTTGTCTCTTCAGTGAGCTGTCGTTTCGTCTGGAGACGGGGCAGAGAGGTGTGTTGCTGGCTGACCCCCACCGATGCGCCACTATACTGCTAAAAATCTGTGCAACTTTAATTTCACCGACCGGTGGTCAGATTTCCTGGTTTGGTCAGAACTCGGATCAGATTGATGGGCCGGGGTTATACAAGCTGCGGCGGCGAATTGGCTTTGTTCATCGAGAGACATCTCTGATCAGCAACATGACAATACTGGACAACATAAGTTTGGGGCTTCAGTACCATGAGGAGATGGTTCTGGAGCAGTCCTACGATAGGGTGACAGAGCTGCTGAAGCAGTTCGAGCTCTATGAGTATCGTTTTTTGCGACCGGCTGAGCTCACGTTTGAGCAGCGCCGCCTGGCCGTTTACGCCAGGGAACTGGTTAAGAAGCCACAGCTTTATCTTCTGGAACACCCCTCTCTAGATCTGGGGGAGCGGGTCTACAGCCTGCTGTTAGATGTTTTTAAAACCTGCAGCATTGAAGACGGTTGCGCCTTTTTGGTGGCGAGCATAATACCTGAAGTTATCCATAGATGGGGGGACTGGGTACTGGTCTTTGACAAAGGTCAGTGTCACCACTTTGAAGTGGGTCAGTTCGATCCCTCGATCTACCGGGAATCAATGAAGAGGCGCGGTGCGCTTTTGTCCAGAGAATGGAGAGGTGAATGAGGCTCCAATATAGCACCATGGAAAGGATGACCGGGGCGTTTATCCTCCTAACCCTGATAGTCTTCTTATTCACGGTGGCCGTGGTGGGCCGTGGCAAGAATTGGTTTCGTAAACATGTCGTCTACTACACCACCTTCGAAGAAGGTTATAACCTTGTCTCTGGCTCGCGGGTAAAGCTTTTAGGAACGGATATCGGCAGCGTGACGGATGTGCTGCTGACGAAAAGCAACAAGGTCAAGGTTAGGGTCAAGGTGTTGGCCGAGTACGCCTCTCGTATTCGAGCCAATAGTGTGGCCACTGTGGAAAGTCCGACAGTTATCGGGAGCGAGTACATTAACATCAGACCTGGTACTTCAAAGGCAGCTGTCATTCCACCCGAGGGGCTGATCCCTACCAAAGAAAAGAAAAAATTTACCGAGTATTTGGAAGAGTACGAAATTGGTGCGAAACTGGAGCACTTTGGTAAGATCTTAGAGGATCTAGCGCAGATCACGGATCAACTCAAGGATCCGAAGGGACCGTTTTTCGGGACCTTCAGCAATCTCCAGCAGATAACAGGCACTGTTGAGGCCGGCGAAGGCTCACTTGGTCGGCTCATAAAGAGTGATGAGCTGTACGAGCACATGGATACCTTTGTTGCGACCCTCCAGGAGACGGCCGACTACCTTGTCCGGGCAGGCGTCAATATTGAGAAGGGTTCTGAGCATTTGGAGAAGGCAACGCGCGAGGCCCCGGAAATGGTTGACAAAACCCAGGAACTTTTGGATAGGCTGCTCAAGGTACAGGTCATCCTGGAGAAGGTTATGACCGAGGTGCCCGAAATCAGTGCTCAGGCGAGAGAAGGGATGCAGGAAGTTAATCGCATCTTGGATTCAGTGAAAGAGAACTTCCTCATTCGCCCTAATTTGCCACCGCCTCCCGACTCAGAAACCCACGGCCTCGAAATAAGAGGAGGTCAAAACTGATGTTTGTCCATGCCAGCCATAGGGTCGGTCGCAAGAAAACAATAGCCGTTCTCCTTGCTCTAGGAGCCTTGTTGCTGACACTAGTGGTGGCTTGTGGTGGTGGCCCCAAGAATAAGCTTCCGCCCCGGCTCACTGAGGTCAAACGGTTGGCAGGTGAAGGAAGTTACTGGTTCGAACGGGGATGTTTTGGGCGGGCCGAGCGGTACTTTTCCCAGGCGTTGGAAGCCAGTCGCTTGGTGGATAATCTGGAAGAAATGGTTCGGGCCTATAATAACCTGGGTGCAGTGGCGTTGGTTCAAGGCCACTATGTAGAGGCCGGTGAACACCTGCAAAAAGCACTGGAGTTCAACGACCTGCTTAAAAGTGCCAGAGAGGAGGCATTTGCATTGGGTAACCTGGGGAGCCTGGCCTTCAAGGCGGGGCGCTTCCAGGAGGCCGAAGAGTTATGGGGAAAGGCGCTGGCTGTAGCTGAGAAAAATCCCCAGAAAAGCGGTTTCGCAATGCATCTGAATAATCTTGGTATGCTCAGACGGAAGCAGGGACGGCTCGAAGAGGCGGAGTCTCTGCTCAAACGGGCCTTAGCCAGAGCAGAGAGCAGCGGTTACAGGCCAACCATGGCCAACTCCCATATGCAGCTTGGCCTGGTGGCAGAGGCTCAGGGTGACTTCGCCAGGGCTGAAAAGCAACTGAGCCGGGCTCTGGAAATTGACAAAGCTGCCGAAAATGCGATTGGAATTGCCCAGGATTTGGAACAAATTGGTCGGCTGCGCCAGCACCAGCAGTTGTGGGAAAAAGCCTTCCTCGATCTTGATCGCGCCATCCGCCTTTACGGAGCCCTGGGGAAAATGGCAAAGGTGAGCCAGCTTTACGAGTTGCTGGAAACCAATAAAGCACAGGGAGAAGTGCCTGAGTCTCTAGAGCCCTATGAGGGCCTTCTCGTGCCTCCGGATGATTTCTGGGAATCTCCGCTGTGTCG
>JAUVTM010000114.1 GCA_030601545.1 Syntrophobacterales bacterium | reverse complement strand
TTCAAAATAAAAAAGCCGCGGTCCAAGGGCTGCCGCGGCTTTCAAAACACATTCAGAATAGTTATGGGATCAACACCTGCGCACAGCCCCCTCGTTCGCCATGGTGACGAAATAATAATAGCCGTAAAATGAATAGGACTGTCGCTTCATTGTTACCCTTAGACTATATCTCAAATGAGTCTGCCAAGTTAGACTATATCGTAGGAAAAGTCAAGTTACTTTTCTGAGTGCATGGTCCTTGACAATTTGCGCATAATTATGCGAAGTTAGCATATCTAGCCTGGATATTTCCACCAACCGGCTCGGCTGTGAGATAGCTCTTTTGCTTCAGGTCACCACTGCTCTAGAGGAGATTGAGAATGAGCGATAAGATCATCAAAAAGGTAATAGCAAAGGTTGAGAAGATGTCCGCATCAGGTGAAGAGTTCAAGGACAAAGAGTTACAAGAGTTTGCTATTACCATTGAAAATCTTCTAAAAGAACGGAGCCGCAAAGAGCAGGTTCTCGCCCTCGCCGCGGCCGCTTTAGCCCTGGACGAGTACAAGAAAGGATTGCAGAAGCGCACTGAATACGCCAAGATGGGTGGGCTCAAAGAGAGGGAAGCAACCTTACTGGAGACCTTGGACCAGATCGATAAAGAATTGGAAATGGCCGTAACCATAAAGATCCATGAACACACCTACCAAGAGAATATTGCCGATGAGCTCACAACGGCCATTTTAGGACATCTTGAACCCACTCTGGGCCGGGGACAATGGCATACCCGGGAGCAGGAAGCCATAATGGCAATCATCTCCAAGGCGATGGAAGGTTATCTGGTGGTCAAGACTGCTCGCCCATAGCACAAACACTCACCTGAGTTTACCAAAGAAATCTCCCACCGCTCTGGTTCCGTTGGTATTCAACAATCTGAGGGCCTGGCTTCCCACCACAGCTATTTCCACTTTACCTCGAAGAAATTGCACATCTTCTTTGGAGCTAACCCCAAAACCCAAAGCCAGCGGCAGTTGGGTTGCTTCCCTACATCGGGCAAGGAATTCATCCAGTTCAGAAGAAAAATCGGTCTTGGCCCCAGTTATCCCCTTACGGGCAACACAGTAGAAGAACCCGCGGCCAAAACGCGCCAGGTAGTTGATCCTTTCGGAGGAGGATGTGGGTGCAAGAATGAAAATAGGATCAATGTTATTGGCTGTTGCAGCAGCCATGAAGGACTCGCCCTCCTCCGGCGGTATGTCGGGAACGATAGCACCACAAATACCTGCCCCTCTCGTCTCGGCGAAGAAACGTTCCTCTCCTCTTTTGAAAACAACATTGTAGTAGGTCATGAAAAGAAACGGGATATCAAATGCGTCCGTGATCTTACGGGCTAATCTAAAGCAGTCATCTACCCTGACGCCACCTGCGAGGGCAGCCTGATTTGCTTGCAGAATCACCGGGCCGTCAGCAATGGGCTCAGAAAAAGGAATCTGTAACTCCATCAGGTCCACACCCGCCTCAACAATTGTCTGCACCAGCTCAAAAGTCTCCTCAATGCTAGGATAACCCATCACTACATGGGCCATGAGCAGGATGTCCTTTTCCTTCTGCTTGTTACGAATATAGTCTTCAAGCACGGTATTCCTCCGCCTTCGTGGTAATGAAGGACTGCCAGGCTGTATCTCCCAAAGCGTCGGCAATGGTGAAGATATCTTTGTCCCCGCGTCCTGACAGATTGATTAGCACCACCCCATCTGCGTTCATCTCCGGTGCCTCGCGAAATGCTCCGGCCAGAGCATGAGCTGATTCCAAGGCAGGAATAATGCCCTCCTTTCTCATAACCAACCGGGTCGCCTCCAGCACCTCTTCGTCGGTTGCCGCCTCAAACCGGATCCTACCCTCTTCATGATAAGCGGAGAGAATGGGTGATACCCCGATGTAATCGAGTCCGGCCGCCACACTGTGCGTCTCCAGCATCTGGCCGTCATCGTCCTGCAAAAAGTAGGTCTTATAGCCTTGGGCCACGCCGACGCTGCCATGTTCTGAAGCCAGCCGGGCTGCGTGTTTGTGGGTCTCCAGACCTTGGCCCCCAGCCTCAACGCCTACCAGCTCCACTTCTGCATCATCAAGGAAACCGCTGAATACCCCCAGGGCATTGGATCCCCCACCTACACAGGCATACACTCGCGTGGGTGCGCGGCCGCTTTGTCGGAGTATCTGCTCTCTCACTTCCGTACCAATGATAGACTGAAAATAGGATACCATCTCCGGGTAAGGGTGAGGTCCGCAGGCAGTGCCCAGTACATAGTGTGTAGTGTCCATATTCGTAGACCAATCGCGCAGAGCTTCATTTATGGCATCTTTCAATATTCGGGCTCCATCTCTGACTGGTACCACTGTGGCACCCAATTGCTCCATCCAAAAAACGTTGGGCCGCTGCCGTGCCACGTCCACCTCTCCCATGTAGATCGTGCATGAGTAACCGAACTTGGCAGCCATCGTTGCAGTGGCGACTCCGTGTTGCCCCGCCCCCGTTTCGGCTATAACGCGGGTCTTTCCCATTCTTTGCACCAGTAAACCTTGCCCCATAACATTATTGAGCTTGTGAGCACCGGTGTGATTAAGGTCTTCACGTTTTAGATAGATTTGGGGTCCGCCAAAATGGCGGCTCAAATTTTCTGCGTGAGTCAGAGGTGTAGGTCGGCATGAATAGGTGGACATCAGACTTTGATAGGTTGACCAGAAAGCTGGATCTTCCTTGGCCTCCTGAAAACCGAGCTGCAATTGTTCGAGGGTGGTGCTAAGAATCTCTGGAATAAATGCACCGCCGAAAATTCCATAGTAGCCAGTCTTATCCATAATCGCTCCTCATTGTAAGTGGTCGCCGGGGTGAATCTTAACCACAGAGTAAACTAGATAGTATTACGGGCTAAATATACCAGGAATTACCCCATTTTTTTGTTAGTATGAGTGTATTAATAATAATTGAGACAAATCCACCTGGACATTCCTTGTAATTGTTCTGAAGTGACTGGCGGAAGGTCTGTGCCACTTCCGCAGCTGTGGGTGGGGGAGCCCCTGGCCCCGTTCCGCAGGAACGGGGAACAGGGAGGGGGCGCCTTCCCCCAAACCCAGCTGCGCCAGAAGTGACCAGACCGTGAGACTCGAACGCAAGAACAAATACAAGGAATGTCCTTTCAACTTCGCCAATTGGGGCTAGTCAGCCCTACCGCTTGAGGGCTGGGACATTCCCTCCGCTTACGCTCGGCCTGCTGTCTTTGCCGGGCGGTGGTGCTTCGGGCCGAAGTAGATGGCAGCCCGAGCTGCGGATATTGCCAGCCTTTGCCATGTTGCCTGGGCAGGCTGATCAATTGAAATTGGCATAGGCTGGCTATATACGCCGCTGCGGGAAAATCCCAGCCCTCAAGCTCCATCTAGACAGAGCTAAGCAGATGCACTTTTCATTTGTAAATCACCAGCAGTAGGCTAATAGCCTCACTATAGAGCGATTAAACATCAATTCTTGGGGTAAACTCCTGTAAATATACACCTTGTCTCTTTGTGCCCTTTGTGCTCTCTGTGGTTCAGTTGTCTTACCCTGTGACCCGATACTCCTTATCGACTCGCGGACTGGCGGACTCTTGCAATGAACTGTGCCATTTTCTCGTGATCCTTGACTCCCGGACTTTGCTCCAGACCACTGCTGGCATCAACAGCGTAAGGCTTGACCATGCTGATGGCAGCAGCCACATTTTCGGGATTTAGACCCCCTGCAAGAATTATCCTTCCGTATCTTCTGGCCTCTACAGCCAACTTCCAATCAAAGGTAATACCTGTGCCGCCGAGCTTGTTGGGTACGTAAGTATCAAGTAGCAGGGCGTCAACAACATTGACATATTTCGACAGATTTTCGAGGTCATCCCGGCTTCGCAACCGCACCGCCTTTATCACCCGGCGATCGAAGCTGCTGCAGTAATCAATTGACTCACTGCCATGAAGCTGGAGAACGTCCAAACCGCACATAGCAACTATGGACGACACCCTCTCAGGATCTTCATCTACAAAGACCCCCACTGTCTTAATAAAGGGTGGGAGGGCCTTTATTATTTCTCGTGCTCTCTCGGCCGAGATTTTCCTGGGGCTGGGGGCAAAAATGAAGCCGAGGGCGTCAGCACCAAGATGTGCCGCAGCTAATGCATCTTCCTTATTAGTAATGCCACAGATCTTTATACGCACGGTCATAGAAACTACTCGATCTTTTTCATGTTAGAAGATGTGAGATCTGTCAACTCCTCCCCATTAGTTCACGCAGCTTTTGACCTGGATCTTCTGCTCGCATGAGACTGGTTCCCACCAATACCGCATCAACGGCCGCCGACGCCAGGGACTGCAAATCGCTCTGTTCTTGAATACCGCTTTCACTTACAACCAACCGATCTGGCGGAATGCTGGGACGTAACCTAAGGGTAGTATCGAGGCTCACCTGAAAGGTCCGCAGGTTGCGGTTGTTGATGCCGATGATGCGGGCATCCGTTGTCAGCACCCGCTCCATTTCCTCCTCATTATGAACCTCAACCAAACAGGCCATACTCAGATCACGAGCCATTCCCAACAGTTCCAACAGAGAGCTTTTTTTCAGGATGGCTGCAATTAACAGCAGTGCGTCGGCGCCCGCGGCACGTGCGGCGAGAACCTGTATGGGATCTATGATAAAGTCTTTACAGAGAATCGGCAAAGAGACCGCCGTCTTCACCTCGGTCAGATATCCTAGTTTGCCCTGAAAAAAATCCTCTTCGGTAATCACCGAGATGGCTGCAGCCCCTGCCTTCTCATAACTTTCCGCAATCTTTTCTACCTCAAGATTGGCCCGGATCTGCCCTGCCGAGGGTGAGGCTTTCTTGATCTCAGCTATGACTGCCGGCTTCCCGCCGTATTTGAGCGCAGCAATGAAGTCGCGGGGGCTGGTCGCCAGAGCCACTGTCTGTTCCAGTTCGCTTTGCACCGATCTCTTCTTAAGCTCGGCCAGTCGCTCTTTTTTGCGTGCAACGATGTCGTCGAGAATCATGACAATTCTACTCGCCTGGTTAGCAGATTAGGGTTAATTCCCAGGCAGATGATCTAGGTCCATTATTGTCGGTTGGTAATTTCTATCAGCGCGTCCAGCTTTTTCATGGCCTGCCCAGAATCGATCGCCTCTGCCGCCTGTTTTATACCCTCGTGAAAATCGCCAGCCATCCCTGCCGCAACCAGTGCCGCAGCAGCATTGAGTAGCACAATGTCTCTCGGAGCACCCGGTTCACCTTGCAGCACATCTAACACTATCTGCCTGTTTGTCTCAGCATCCCCGCCTTTGATCTCACTGATGGAGGCGCGAGATAGGCCAAAGTCTTCTGGTTCAATGCTATAGTTGGATACCTGACCATTTTTCAGCTCGCTCACAAAGGTTCGGCCTGTGATGCTGACCTCGTCGAGACTGTCCTCACCATAAACCACGAAGGCACTCCGGGAGCCTAGCCTGTTCAGAACCTCGGCAAGAATTGGGGTAAGGTACTTATCGTAGACGCCGAGCACCTGGACATTGGCCCCCGCCGGGTTTGTGAGAGGGCCAAGTATGTTGAAGATGCTGCGGATTCCGATCTCTTTCCGAGGTCCAATGGCGTACTTCATGGCCCCATGCAGGGCTGGTGCAAATAGAAAACCGATCCCCACCTGATTGAGGCACTCCTCCACCACCTTTGGAGATACGTCCAGCTTTACCCCCAAGCTTTCAATAACATCCGCGCTGCCGCACTGGCTCGAAACCGAACGATTGCCGTGCTTGGCCACCCGTAAACCACAGCCAGCCACTACGAAGGCGGTGGTAGTGGAAACATTAAAGGTGTTGGTGCCATCACCACCGGTACCGCAGGTATCGACTATGGTTTCCTTGTCCAGATTGATATCATCCCGATCAATGCTCACCAAAGATTTATCCACAGCAATCTTGGTGGCTTTTTCTCGCATGACCCGTGCGGCTCCAGTGATCTCCTCAATGGTCTCGCCTTTGAGTCTGAGTGCAGTGATAAAGGAACCGATCTGGGCTGGTGTGGCCTGGCCGCTCATGATCACGTCCATGGCAGCTTCCATTTCCTCTTCGCTCAGATCTTGGCCATCGACTACTTTCTGGATGGCTGTCTTAATCATAGTCTTCTCCTTTTGAGAGTTTGACAAAATTGACATAAACCACAAAGAGCACAAAGTTCACAAAGAGAAATTTTGGCTTGGAAGCACCTAAAAAACTAACTATTCTTGTTTTCTTTGTGATCTTGGTGTCCTTTGTGGTCCTGAACCACCACATTCTCACGTAACGCATCTTCAAGATTGAGGAAGTTCTGCAAGATGCTCATACCTTCTTTGGTGAGAATCGATTCTGGGTGGAACTGAATTCCTTCCACCGGATACTCCCGGTGTCGCAACCCCATAATTTCACCGTCCTCAGCTACTGCTGATACTTCCAGGCAGGAAGGCAAACTCTTACGTTCGATTGCCAGCGAATGGTAACGCGTAGCAGTGAAAGGGTCGGGCAAATCATGGAAAATACTCTTGCCGTCATGGCTGATTTCTGAAGTCTTCCCATGCATGAGCTGGGCAGCGTGTACTACTCGGCCTCCGAACGCAGCTCCAATACCCTGATGTCCCAGACAGACTCCGAGTATGGGTACCTTACTATGGAATCGCTCAATTACCGGGATGGTAATTCCTGCCGACTGTGGTGTACCCGGACCGGGTGAGATGACAATCCGCTCCGGTTTCATGCTCTCGATTTCATCCAGCGTAATTTTATCGTTCCGATGTACCTCCACTTCAGACCCCAGCACCCCCAAGTACTGAACAAGGTTGTACGTAAATGAATCGTAGTTATCGATCATGAGTATCACGGGTAATCCTCCATTTGATGATTTCAGATTGT
>JAUVTM010000127.1 GCA_030601545.1 Syntrophobacterales bacterium | reverse complement strand
GACCGGGGTTGCTCTTCTTCCGGACAGGATCCGGAAGCGGCAACGCCTCCTGTGGCACGTCTTAGCGTGCCTAGCCGTCTTTTCATAAAGTGGCGCGGCACTCCGGGGACGCAGTTTCTGTGCCCACCGCTGGTAGGCTCATGTTCTGCTCATATTATTATCGTTTAGCGCCGAAATGTCAACGCCACTCTATAAATTCGGATGTGAGATTTACCATCGTTTGTTACGCTTTCCTATCCCTCATCCCACATCTCACATTCAGGGGTTAGCAGTGAGCGGTAAGCAGTAGATCGTTATCAAGCATCGAATATCTCAAATTCCTAAATTCTGCAATCTGCAATCAAAGAATTCAGTAGCCAGGATCCAGTAGTCAGTAGCCAGAGAGGCATACGGCTCAAGGCTCAGGGCGCAAGGAAAAAAATGTGTCTTATCCTGCCTTGTGCCTTGTACCCTGCGCCTTTCATCAATCCGCAATCTGCATTCTCAAATCTAAAATCTGCAATCTAAAATCTCACATCTCCTCCTAGTGTGCTTCGTCCCAATTGGCGCCAATCCCTGCCGCCACCACCAGTGGAACGGCAAGAGACGCCACTGACTCCATTTCATATTGCACCAGGTTTGCCACTTCCTGTGCACCTCCTACCTCCACTTCAAAAACCAACTCATCGTGAACTTGCATGATCATTCGTGCCGGCAGCGATCTTCGCTCCAGCTCAGCATCAATACGAATCATGGCAAGCTTGATGATATCTGCGGCGCTGCCTTGAATTGGCGTATTTATGGCAGTGCGCTCGGCAAACTGTCGAATGTTGCGATTCCTACTGTTGAGGTCCGGAAGGAATCTCTTGCGATTGAATAGGGTGGCGACAAATCCTTGCTCGCGGCCGGTCTGTGGCATCTCTTCCATGTATGAACGAACTCCCTGATACCGCTCAAAGTAACGTTCTATGATCTCTCGACCTGTTTTCTGTGGTATGCCTAAATCCCTGGCAAGCCTGAAGGAACTCATCCCATAGATGATCCCAAAGTTAATGGCCTTGGCCTGGCGCCTCATTTCCGCGGTGACTGCATCGGGCTGAACCCCAAAAATCTCAACTGCTGTGCGAAGGTGGATATCCTCGCCCTTACTGAAAGCCTCGAGCAGCGCCTCATCTTCCGAATAATGCGCCAGAATTCTCAGTTCAATCTGGGAATAGTCCGCTGAAATAAGTAAATTGCCGGAGTCAGCCACAAAGGCGCGACGGATTTCTCTGCCTTCTTCGGTGCGCACAGGGATGTTCTGAAGATTTGGCTCGCTGGAGCTTAACCTGCCAGTAACCGTAGCGGTCTGATTGTAGGAGGTGTGTATCCTCCCGGTATCTGGGTTTACCATTCGCGGCAGAGCATCCACGTAAGTGTTTTTCATTTTCATAAGGCTACGATAGTTGAGAACTTCTCCTGGCAAAGGATGGTGCGGCGAAAGTGACGAAAGCACTTCCATAGAAGTTGAGTAACCGGTTTTGGTTTTCTTCCCAATGGGCAAGCCCAACTTGTCGAAAAGAATCCGGCCCAGTTGCTGCGGCGAGTTGATATTAAAGGGCTCCCCTGCCATATGGTAGATTTTTTCGGCGCTCACCTCCAGCCGCTCGCTGAAACCTTTCGCCAGCAAATCCAACCGCTCCACATCCACCTTCACCCCTTTTATCTCCATACGAGCCAGCACCTTGACCAGGGGAAGTTCAATGTCATTGAAGAGAGTTGCCTGGTTGGCCGCCTCTATCTTTTCATCTAAAATATCAGCTAGTTGCAGGGCAAAAACCGCCTGATCTCCGGCGTAGCTCGATACCTCCTCCAGGGGCACGCTGGCTATACTGCGCCGCTTTTTGCCGGTTCCCACCAGATCTTCGAAAGCAAGCAAGGACACAGCAAGATGTTCTCGGGCCAGGACCTCCAGATTTTGCACCCTCTTGCCAGGATCCAAGACGTACGCACCCAACATGGTGTCAAACTGTAGTCCGGAGAGTTCGACACCCAAACTATTCAGAATGATCCAGGCCTGTTTGCTGTTATGGACAACCTTCTGAACACGAGGATCGCTCAGGATTGGAGCCAGCAACTTCATGACCTCAGATTGAGCCAAGCTGGCGGAGCTAGATTCAGAAAGGTGGCTTAGTGGTAGGTAACAACCTTGCTCCGGCCCCCAGGCCAGAGCAATACCCACAAGATCAGACCCAAAAGAACCCTCAGCGGAGATCATCACACTTAATGCTACCTTCCGGGACTGGCTAATCTGGGACAGTATCGGTTCCAGTCCTTCAGTTGTTGTAATCAGTTGGTAGTCACGCCTGATTTCCTCAGACGCAACACCGGTCTGTATCTCCTCCAGTTCCTGAAGGAGTTTTTTGAATTCCAGTTCTCGGTATAGGTTAACGAGATCACCCCGATCAGCTTCCCTCAACTCAAACTCTTGCCAATCTTTATCCAGCGGCACATCGCATTTTATCGTAGCGAGTGCCCGCGACATAATGGCTTGCTCAGAGTGCGCTTCCAGTCTCTTGCGCTCTCTTTCTTTGCTGACCTTATCCAAAGCCGACAGCAGGTTTTCAATACTGCCAAATTCCTTAATCAATCTCTGGGCAGTCTTCGGGCCAATTCCGGGGACGCCGGGTATGTTGTCAGTGCTGTCTCCTGCCAACCCCATTACTTCCACCACCTGGGAAGCGGGAACTCCAAAGCGCTTTTCTACCTCCGCAGGGCCGAAAACCTCATGCTTCATGCTGTCCCACATATGAACTTTGGGGCTTACCAACTGCAGCAGATCTTTATCACCAGAGATCATAACCACGTCTGCTCCCTGGTCGCTGGCCCACGTCGCCAGAGTGCCAATGATGTCGTCGGCTTCATACCCGGGGATTTCCACATACGGTATGCCAAGGGCAGTAATCAGTCGTTTTATAAATGGAATCTGCTCTGCGAGGTCCTCTGGCATGCGAGGACGATTGGCCTTGTAATCAGGGCTGAGATCATGGCGAAAGGTGGGGCCGGGTGCATCCAGGGCAATAGCCATATAGATAGGACTTCTTTCCCTGAGGACCCGGTTGAGCATATTGCCGAAACCATAGATGGCATTGGTGGGAATTCCAGTGGAGGTACTGAGATGGCGCACTCCATAAAAGGCCCTATAGATGTAGGAGTTGCCGTCGATAAGGTAAAGTGTAGCTTTTTTTGCCACCACCACGCGCTATAGCTCCCTGAACACCTTTTCCGCCAGAGAAATGATCGTGGAACTCGAAGCAGTTATAGCAAGGATTTCCAACTTGTTTTTGAAACTCTGCCTTTCCACCGGGGATCGCTCAGGTGTAATCTCTTTGAGAGCCTCTATGACCTGCACCAGCACCTCGTCGTCTTTGTAATCAAGCAGAAGCATCAACGTGCTCCAGTCGTCAGGGATGCCATATTTTTTGAGATACTTCTTCACCGAACTGGCAAACTTGCTGGTGCCGTAGTTGTTGTGGATGGCATTGAGCGCCGCCTTATGCTCCTTGCTGCCCTTTTTTCCCTGGAAAAGCTTGTCCACTTTTTTTAGGTATTGCTCTTTGGCCCAGGTGGAACGGAGGGATTTTTCGCTTCGGCTGTGCTCATCCCGGCTTACGTGGCGACTGCGGTCGCGTTTGCGGTCAATTTCACGCCAGCTTGGCTTCTCTCTTTCATCTGAGTCGGAGTCAAAAGGTGGTACCATAATTTTTCTCCTTAAAAAAACTTGAATATAAGTAGATATCGATGCCGGCAGGCTCCAGCTCATGGAAGGAAATCAGTACTGGCCATTAAAAATAGAGTTGTAATAAAAGATTATCTCAACCGAACCCTTTTCGCAATGCAAATATGTCAGGTTGCCAGCCTGGTGTTTTTCCTTGACTTTACCGGGTCGATTCAGTATCAAAATTTGTTTACCCTTTAAAAGCGGGAGTGAGTTGGCATCGTGGCGATTACTGCAATAAAAGGCATCAATGACATCCTACCCAATGCTGTTGGCAAGTGGCAACTGGTGGAGTCTGTAGCGAGAAGGATCTTCACCAACTTCGGTTTCCGGGAAATACGAATACCCATTCTTGAAAAAACCGAGCTTTTCGCCCGCAGTATCGGAGAGAGCACAGATATTGTGGAAAAGGAAATGTACACTTTTCCTGACCGCAACGGGCAGCTCCTTACCCTCAGGCCCGAGGCTACCGCTTCTGTGGTTCGAGCCTTCATTCAGCATCGACTGCACCTGCAGCCCTCTATGCGTAAATTCTACACCATCGGGCCCATGTTCCGCCATGAGCGCCCTCAGAAAGGACGGTACCGCCAGTTCCATCAGATCAATATAGAAGTATTTGCCATCGATGACCCCATGGTTGACGCTGAGGTCATCTACCTGCTCCTGGTATTTCTGGAGGAGTTGAATATACCCGACATCACGCTTCACCTAAATTCCATGGGCTGTCCCGACTGTCGCCAGCCTTTTAGGCAGTCCCTGACTAGCTACCTTGACAGTGTGAGCGCTAAACTCTGTTCGGATTGCCAGCGCCGAAGGTCCACTAATCCCTTGAGGATATTTGACTGCAAAGTCGAGTCCTGCCGTCAGTTGGTGGCTAAGGCTCCAGTGCTTATGGATCATCTCTGCCACGACTGTGTGGACAACTTCCAAAGTGTTAAGGATCATCTGGATAGCCTTAGTGTATCTTATACCATTGATCCGCACATGGTTCGTGGTCTGGATTATTACAACCGGACCACCTTTGAGGCGATTACCCCTCACCTGGGAGCCCAGAATGCAGTTGGTGGGGGTGGCCGTTACGATGGTCTTATGAAGACGCTCGGGGGACCTGACTTACCCGCTACCGGTTTTGCCATCGGTATGGAGCGGCTTATCCTCCTGCTGGATGAGCAAATCGACGTCGAGACGGGCCCGCACCGTCTCTTCGTAGCTTGTTTAGGTGAGGAAGCCCAAAAAAGGGGATTTGGACTTGTCCAGGAACTAAGGCTTCGAGATCTTTTTGTGGAAATGGACTATGAGTCTAGGAGCCTCAAGGCCCAAATGCGTCGAGCAGATAAACTGAGCGTCACCCATGTCTTAATTCTTGGCGAAGATGAACTGGCAACGGGGGTAGCGGTACTGAGAGACATGGGGGCTGGTACCCAGGAAGAAGTCACACTAGAGGGACTCACTGAGCAACTCCTGGAGAGATTCAAGTCAGAGATGTGAGATGGGGGATATGAGATTGTAGATTTTAGATTGCAGATTGCGGAATTTAGGAATTGAGGGATTGAGAAAGGCAGAGGGCATAGGGAAGATTTGAGATTTTAGATTGTGGATTTCGGATTGCGGATTTGGGAATTAAGGAAAACGCCTATGTATTTAGCTCCGCACGATAACTACATGTCCCCTCTCGCCTCAAGAGACTGTGTCGCAATTCGTCATCCCGGCCAAGTCCCGCAAAGCGGGACGCGAGCCGGGATCCAGACAACGTCCCCGCGAAGGCGGGGAACCAGACACCAAATGACGTTATTGAACTTTCACTGGATTCCGGATCTCGCCCGCCTTTGGCGGACTCGTCCGGAATGACAGGTTCGCCGAATTGTGACATAGTTTCCAAGGGGAGAAGAGATTTTTGCGGAGTTAGGTGCATAGGCGTTTTTTGAACTTTTATCTACCCTAACACGGAGACAGGCATGATATTTAGAGCTTTCTGTTGCAGTACAGCCCTATTCCTGTTGATCTTTGGCCTGGCTGCTCCTACCCAGGCTGGAGAACCCACTGAGCAGATGAAATTGACCATCGACAAAATGATTGACATTCTAGGAGATCCCGCTCTTAAAGACCCGGCCAAGGCCGAAGAACGGAAGAAATTGCTTCGTGACACCGCAAGTGAACGTTTTGACTGGCAAGAGATGGCACGGCGCTCCCTGGCAAGGCACTGGCAGAAGCGAACCGATGAGGAAAAAAGAGAGTTTGTTCCCCTGTTTACTGATCTTCTCGAGCAGGCCTACATGAATAGGATTGAAAATTACTCAGGGGATAAGGTTAGCTACGATAATGAGAAAGTAAAAGGGAAGTACAGCCTGGTGAAGGTAAGAATCTACACCTCCAAACAAACTGAGATTCCTGTAGTATACCGCCTCCGGAAGAAGGGCTCTCAGTGGTTAATCTATGACCTTTCCATCGAGGGGGTAAGCCTGGTTAGCAACTACAGAAAACAATTCGACAGCGTTATTCTGAGCTCCTCTTACGAGGTGCTGGTGGAAAAACTTAAGGAGAAAGCTGCCAAAAATTGAGCTCAGTGCACCAAGTCTCAGGGTGTCAGGTGCCGGTTGTCATTCAGTTACCAGGTGTCAGGTTTGAAATGTTGAGGATTCAGGTGTCAGGTGTCAGGTGTCAGGA
>JAUVTM010000104.1 GCA_030601545.1 Syntrophobacterales bacterium | reverse complement strand
CAAGTCCGCGTTGGATGCCCACGATTATGTCTATGACATCTTTCCGGAGATCGAAGGAGAATAGCGATCGGCGGTGAGACAAGATGAGGAGCAGAGAAGGGGGGAAACTCCTGTCAGTTGCAGGTTGATGACTACTTTGAGTTCATATGAATATCATACGTCTGATTAGATGGAGGAATAGATATTGGCAAGAGATCTTGAATCTTAGACAACTGCAGAAGACACTTGATCTAGGAGGCACTTCACAGCAGGCAACAAGATACAGATGTTGATACTCTCAAATCCAAGTACCCATTCATGAAAAAAGGGCCTTCTAGAGGCCCTTTTTTCAATCCTATTGATAGATGTGGAGAAGTTTAACGGCCGCCACCGCCGGAGCCGCCGCCACCGCCGGAGCCGCCACCACCGCCGGAGCCGCCACCGCCGCCGGCGCCACCCCCACCGCCGGAGCCACCACCGCCGCCGGAACCGCCACTCCCGCCGGAACCGCTACCACCATGGCCACCGGAGCCCTGGGAAGTTCCTGCCGACATGGCACCCTTCGCCTTTCCGAGCCCCATGCCTTTGCTGCCTGAGCCAACCATGGCCATGCCATGCTTTGTGGCACCTGCGTTCTTCATATTACGTGGGGTGGCTTCGCTGAATTCTCTGTTTCTCTCCCGCGTGCGCTCTCTGACCATGAGCCCTTCCTCCTGGGGGGTCTCCTGGCTCAGTCTTTCTCTGGTTCTCTCTCTCTCCCGGGTGCGTTCCGGTTCGGTGGAATCCTGCTGGGAGAAGTCTCGATCCCTGTCACGGTCTCTGTCACGCGTCCGGTCCTGCACGTTGAGCCTGTCCGGAGTGGTTGTCTGGCTCCCTTGCTTGCCGATACCGAGATGTTCAGGCTCCAGGCCCAATTCCTCGGCGACCTGTTCCCAACCCATGCCTGCTCTACGCATGGCCGTCACATCCTCAGGATGGACCCCCGCAACCCGAGCCATATTTTGTGTCATCTCCTGGTTCGCCTTCCTCTGACGCTCACGAGCGCGATCCATTGTTTGAAGGTCGTCCTGTTCTTGGGCCTGCTTCATAGCCATGGTCGCTTCCTGGACCCTGTTGTGTGCCGCTTCCAGTTCAGGGACGGCAGATGCATCCCCCTGCGCCTGTGCTATGTTCCCGGCAGAAAGCATGATGGTCAAGCTGAAAAGAAATGGTGCACATAACTCTAACGCACGTCTCATAAGTGCTGCGTTTTTCATAATAAGCTCCTCTTACTCCGTTAGGTCGGTTTGTTGGCCCATCCATTTACCCGGATATACGAAGTAACAGGCAGGAAGGTCACAAAAAAAGAAAATCGGAAGCGCTTTCGAACTATTTTTTTGTGGTGATGAAGGTGGTGGAATCGTCTAGTAGGTAAACTTTTCTGCCTGCTTTTATTCTTTCCTTACTGCCTATGCCCCGGGCTCCGAGCCGGGAGAGTTTTATTCCTGGAAATGCCTGCTCGAGATAGTCCCTGACCGCCGTAGCCCTGGCCGCCGCCAATGATGGATCACCATTTTTGTAGCAGACTATCTCCAGCCAAACCTGATCGTTGATACTCAGGATGGTGCCGAGCACCTGAAGAGAAGGCTTGCCCTTGGAAAGCAATTTGGCTGAATTCGGACTGAAAGAAATGTGTTCCAGGGTGACCCGGCGGTAGCCGATGGTAAAATTGCGATAGCTGAAATCCCCCAGTTCATTCAAATGGTCAACAGCTCTTAGGGCCCACTTCCCCTCCGGGTAGTATTCCAGATATTGTTTCCAGGCCTTGGTTTCCTCTTTTGGCCGACCTAGTTCCGTGAGAGCCAGTGCCCTGTTGTAGAGCGCTTCGGGGTTGTAGGGGTCCCGCAATAGTACCAAATCGTAGTTGTCCAAGGCCTCTTGCCATTCACCGCTATCCAGAAAGGTATGTGCCAGATAAAGCCTCGCCGGCACATGTTTGGAGTCTATGGCAAGCGTTTTGAGATAGCTGTTCCTTTCGCTTTCAAAATCCCTAATCGCCCAGTGTGCCACTCCCAGCCAAAAGTGATAGTCTGCTTTTTGAGGTTCACCCTGAACAGCCTGATTTAGATGGGTGAGGGCCTCCTCGGGTCTGTCTAGTGCGAGATAAAAACGGCCCAGGTAATACTGCGCTTCAGCATTTTTCGGCTCTTCCTGGACGATCCTTTTAAAAGTGGCTAAACCATCTTGATATTGTTCGTTCTTCAGGAGTCGCTCACCTTTCAGTGAAGTGCAACCGAAGAGCGACAGCATCAGGATGAAGAGCACTATCCAGCTTTTCGCGTCCATATGTCTTTTCCGTTCCAAAGTAAGAGAGTCCCGCTAAATTTCTTCTGCCCTGTTCAAGAAACAAGAAAAACTTGAAATTCGCCTTAATAAAGTGACTAATCCCTTCTCCCCGACCGCCCTGCTGCTGGGCCGTGTCGAAGATCACGTGGAGTGAATCCGAGATCCGCCATAAAATCCGCGAATGATCGGTTCATCTCTAGGGCCTCTCGTGCTGCACTGGCGATCTCATCATCAGATATCTGTCGCCTTTTTGCTGTGGCCACAACCCTGGCAAGGTAATCCCATGAGGGGGTCAGGCTATTGCGTCGTAGCCCAGTAAAAAGGATTTCCCGGGTCAAGGACTCATCAAACCGGATTTGTTTGAGAAGTGCCATACTCTCGGTTGCTCTGGCCAGCATTGACAGATCCTCTGTTGATGCTCCCTGGATGAACCTGGCCAACTCCACCCGGGAGACCCCCGCATCAAGACTGCCGACCATGCGGTTCAGATCTTGGTGGGAGATTTCTTGATCCTCGGCTGTTTTTGTCCTTGCCAAGACTGTTTTGACGAAGCGGTAGTTGTCTATCTTCTGTTCCAGCGCAGCTGCTATGGAGCTCGCTGGTATTCGTTTGGCTAGGCCCTCTTCAATCTTTCCCGTAAAGGGATCAATGGGCAAGTCCTCCGTTTGCACTATCTGCAGAAAGGTGACAAAGCGCACTACCTCATCGTCCTCAAGGCGGTGATCCGCAGCCAGCATCAACAGTCGGTTCAGAGAGGTTTCGGGTACTCCTGCCTCACGTGCCGCCCTGATCGAGCCAGTGACACTCCAATCCGCTGGTTGCCCTTGCACATAAGAAAAGGAAACCATCGAAACAACCAAGAAAGCGGCTAAAAAAAGAGTGAAGCTATATCTAAATATTTGCTGGTTCATCTCTGTTCACGAACAATACGGAGTTTCTGTTTCCAAAGCCGTCACTCTGATAGAATGGGGAACTCTGGTCGGCAACCACCGCCTTACCGTCCACCAGGAAGGCATACTCGTGGCGGCCCGCGGGCAGACGGAGTTCGAGCACCCAAGTGTTCCGATTCCCAAGCTGGTGCATCTTGTGGCTGGCAGGGTTCCACTGATTGAAGGAGCCGACAACACTCACCACCCCAGCTCGCGGGTAGCTAAGGGTAAAGGTCACTGGAATCAGCTCCTCGTGGCCTGTGCCACCTCGATCTTCTTGCCCAGGACCGAACTGAATAGCAAGGGCCAGCCCCAGAACGAGAACCATGGCAGCGGGAACAAGCTTGAGGGGCTGGAAGGTGACCGTGCGAGGTCTGAGGGCCCAGCGGTAGACCCGCAGCCACCCCGGGACGGTTTTAGGCTCTAGTGAACTGAGGATAGATTCAGTCAACCCGGCCGGTGCTTCCTTTTCTGGCATACTGTGAATCAACCGTTTCAGGGCGAGGAACTCCTGATTCTCACTGTTTTCGCAGAGTCCATTTTCAAACTTTGCGGATGGGCCCTGAGCGAGTTGCTCAAATGGATCTTTTTTGCGGTCCATGGATCCCTCCTGTATAGTTCTTCCGTAACATTTCCAACCCTCTATGCACACGCATTTTGGCCGCGCTAAGCGAAAGACTCAGGGCTTCGGCAATGTCACGCATGGAACATTCATCGTGGTAGCGGAGAATCAAGGCCTCTCGGTAGATGAGGGGAAGCTCATTGAGCGCTTTCTCCAAACGGACGAACTCCAGGCTTGCGCACATACTGTCATGTTGGTCGCCGGGATAGTTGCAACCTGAGATTGATTCGGGGTCCAGCGCGGATTCTGTTTTAAGATCCCGGGTGTTTTTTCTGGCGAAGTCTCTAGCAAGGTTCAGGCCGATGGAATAAAGCCAGGGGAAGAATCTCTTGCCCGGATGAAAGAGTTCCAACTTCTGGTAAGCCCTGATGAAGGTTTCCTGGGTCAAGTCGGCCGCACTGTCGGGCGAGCCCGCCATCCGGCACATGAGGTTGAAGATGGGTTTCTGGTAGCGCTCTACCAGAGTACCAAAGGCGTTCACCTCTCCCCGTAAGACCCGATCAATACAGCTCTGTTCGTCGTTGCCGTCCATACAGAAAATCAACTGCTGGTTGCTGGTGTTGCCGTGTGTGGCCCCTTGGCATTACTTTACCTGGCTATTCAACGGTAAGTCTCTCGAGCCGCCCGGCTGGAAGCCTGTCCTTGAGGGAGAGAAGTTTACCACATTATATATACGTGGCAATGTGTCTTTTGGTCACAATATTTTTTGGATCCAACCAACATCTATTTGCCACAGTACAGAAGGGAGGGAGAAAGCAAAAGCAAAGCTATTGGTCCAGTCTGGTTCGTCTCATACTCTACACTCTACCGTTCGAAATGCTGCTAGGACTTATAGCAATGCTACCACCAGGGTCTGATATAAAGAGTTCTGCTAGAGATGTAAACTGCAAGCTGCCCTCTAATGCGGTGCTTTGCGCCTTGAGCCTTATTGCACTCGAAATGGCGCGCCATCAGGTCCCAGTTTGATCCCTTCTATCAGCAGGGTAATTTCCACATCATTTCCCACAGCTCCGCCTTGTCCCTCTCCTAGTCCATAGTTTATGCCGTAATCGTTCCGTTTGATCACTGTGCCGGCCTCAAAACCGGTGCGATAGCCCCCCCATGGGTCAGGACCGAAGCCGAGAACTTTGAAGGGCAATTTCACTGAACGGGTCACCCCGTGTATAGTCAGCTCGCCGTACATAAAACCCTCATTCTTACCCGTGGCTTCCACCGAGGTGCTAACAAAGCGCATGATCGCGAATTTCTCGACATCAAAAAAATCCTTTGAGAGTAAATGATTGTCTCGTTTCTTATGGTTGGTGTCCACGCTAAACACATTGATTGTGGCCTCCACCTTCGACGCCTCCAGATTGTCACGATCGATCCAGATAGTTCCGGTAACATCCGAGAAGGTACCCGACACTTTGGAAAACAAATGACGAATCTTGAAATTGGCCATGCTGTGTACCTTGTCAATCATATAAGTCTCAACCTCCGCACGTGCTGACAGCGGCAGTATGAGAATGACAACTCCAGCTATCAGCAACGCGAAGAGTGTAATTATACGCCTGTTCATGATTCGACCTCCCGTTACGATTTCAGATTTTAGATTGCAGAATGCAGATTGGGGAATCTTCGTTTTTCCACATGGGTCATTCTAAAATCTCAAATCTACAATCTGAAATTTTAATTAGGGTTAATATAGGAACGTTTTTTCTGATTACAAGAGTGCGTCCGATCCTCTCTGTATAGAGACGCAGTATGTCCACCCTAACCTGAATCCAAGGAAATAGATGACAATCATTGGCCGGATAGGTATGATTTTCTGGCCTATGCTCCATGCTTATTCACAAACTGATATTTCCTATCCTTTTAAGATTAAGAATTTTTCGTATTGACAATCCCCACATTGATTTTAATTTTACTTGAATACCTTTGTTTTCCCGATTCTAATTAATAAACATTCGATTCATGACAAGATGATCTGAATTGTTGCTCGACTTTGGCGATGACAATAAACCCGGATATTTCATGAATTGCTTACTGCGACCACGGATATGGTCGTCCTTCCTGGCGTCCTCGGGTGTCGGCCCCTGCGACGTACCGCTCAGGTACGCCTCGGAACCAATCCCGCGGTACCGCGGGACGGTTGCCAGGTGGCACACCCATCTTTGTGGTCTCGCGACAGCAATTCATGAAATATCCGGGTGAAGGGGGGAGGTCTTTGTATGGACAGGCAGCAGCAGGCGGAGGCACTAGCACACTCTTGGAAAACTGAACCACGCTGGCAGGGAATCCAGCGGCCCTATTCCGCTGAAGACGTGGTCAGGCTTCGCAGCTCAGTTCAAATAGAGTACACCCTCGCCCGCATGGGGGCTGAGAGGCTGTGGCAGCTGATGCACACTGAACCCTACGTCCGGGCTTTGGGGGCACTGACCGGCAATCAAGCTGTACAGCAGGTACTGGCTGGATTACAAGCAATTTACCTTAGCGGTTGGCAGGTTGCGGCGGATGCAAACACCGCAGGCCAGACCTACCCGGACCAGAG
The DNA here is from genome assembly GCA_030601545.1 of Syntrophobacterales bacterium. Classification (GTDB taxonomy): domain Bacteria; phylum Desulfobacterota; class Syntrophobacteria; order BM002; family BM002; genus BM002. The sequence continues at coordinate 925 of JAUVTM010000104.1, read as the reverse complement.
TTTATATCCGGCCGACAGTGTGCCGAATGTTGTCAGGAAGGTAAACAATGCCCTGCTCCGGGCTGATCAGCTTCAACACCTGCATGACAAGGGCAACATCCATTGGTTTGCCCCCATTGTCGCAGATATTGAGGCTGGATTTGGTGGACCACTCAACACCTTTGAAATAACAAAGGCATGCATAGACGCTGGTGCGGCAGCCGTTCACCTTGAAGATCAGATATCCTCTTTGAAGAAATGTGGTCACATGGGCGGAAAGGTTTTGGCCCCAGCCTCGGAGTATCTACGAAAGTTCGTGGCTGCCCGGCTCGCCAGTGACGTGCTTGGCGTGCCCACTGTAATGGTAGCGAGAACGGATGCCAATGGAGCCCGACTAACCCGCACCGACATCGACCCCCTTGACCACCCCTTTTTGACTGGACAGAGGACCGTCGAGGGTTACTACGAGGTGAAGGGTGGGCTGAAACTTGCCATTGCCAGAGCCCTGGCCTATGCCCCTTACGCTGATGTCATCTGGTGTGAAACCTCAACCCCAGACCTGGGTGAGGCGCGGGAGTTTGCTCAGGCTATTCACGAAAAATTCCCGAACAAGTTATTAGCTTACAACTGCTCGCCTTCCTTCAACTGGAAACTCCACCTGGATGAATCGACAATTAGGAGTTTTCAGGATGAACTCGGTACCATGGGTTATAAGTTTCAGTTTGTTACCCTGGCTGGTTTTCACACCCTGAATACTGCCATGTTTGAGCTAGCCCACGCCTACAGTACGGAGGGGATGGCTGCCTATTCTCGCCTGCAGGAACATGAATTTGCAATGGAACGAGAACAGGGCTACAGCGCCATTAAGCATCAGGGTTTTGTGGGTGCAGGGTATTTTGACGAAATTCAGAATGTGATTACCGGCGGTGAGACCTCTACGGCGGCA
>JAUVTM010000009.1 GCA_030601545.1 Syntrophobacterales bacterium | reverse complement strand
CTGTTTATCTGGTTTTGCATTGTCACGACCATTGGGGTGGAGTGGTGGCAACTACGGGGCTGGCCGGTCAACTGGTTCCTTCAACTTGATCCCTTAGTTGCAGTGGCTACCATGCTCAGCACCCAGTCACTCTACCGGGGTCTCCTCTGGGCCCTGGTAACAGTGGTCTTGACTATACTTCTGGGAAGATTTTTCTGTAGCTGGGTATGTCCTTTTGGCACCTTGCACCATTTCGTCGGCTACCTAGGTAGACGCAAAAAAAGTATCTCAGAGAAAATCGGACTCAATCAATACCACCCCGCCCAGGCCATCAAATACTACCTTCTTATTTTTTTGCTCACAGCGGCTGCCTCCAGCCTGCTTGGTCGTCTGCTCAGAATTGTTCCCGACAGACCCAAGCTCTCTATGGTGGCCGCGATAATTGCTTTAACAGGTCTGGCTTTGCTCTCCTTGCTCAAAGTCGTGCCTAACCCAAAGAAAGCTATGACCATTTTATTCACCCTTATCGGACTTTGGCTGGGGCTAGGTCTGATACTCCCGGCCGAAAACCTGATTGCCGCCTCCCTTCAAACCGGCCTGCTAGACCCAATTCCTCTTTTCCATCGTTCAATAAACCTTACGCTTTTGCCTCTTGCAGAGAGGCTTTCAGCTAGCCAGCGTTACTATCAAGGTAGCTTGTTGATCAGCGCCGTTTTTCTCACAGCGGTCTTCTTGAATCTCAAGGTTCCTCGTTTTTACTGCAGATTCATATGTCCACTGGGCGCCCTTTTTGGTGTCCTCGGGACGTTTTCGCTCTGGAGAATAGGAAGAAGTGCGGATGAATGCAGCCAATGCCAACTCTGTGACACCGATTGCGAGGGGGCCTGCCAACCGGTCGACAGGATCCGCATAAGTGAATGTGTGCTCTGCATGAACTGTTTGGAAAGCTGTCAACACGGTATCGTCAACTACCGCACTGCGCCTTCTGAAGCCGGCGAGATAACCCTGCCAGATCTTTCCCGCCGGAGTTTTTTAACCTCCTTTCTCTCAGGAGCTATGGCCATTCCAGTAGTTCGTCTGAGTGGCTTGGTAGGTCCCAACAACTTTCCCCCCTCCGTTATTCGTCCTCCTGGCGCCCTGGCTGAACCTGATTTCCTGGCGCGATGTCTCAAATGTGGTCAATGTATGCGAATCTGTCCCACCAACATCATTCAGCCCGCTGGACTGGAAAGCGGCCTGGAGGGATTGTGGTCTCCTATTTTGAACTTCCGAATCGGCACCAGCGGCTGCCAGCTCAACTGTATCGCCTGCTCACACATCTGTCCCAGCGCGGCAATCCGGCCTATAACCTTGGAAGAAAAACTTGGTCGCAAAGATTACGCCCGGGCAGGCCCAATCCGATTGGGCACCGCCTTTGTTGATAGGGGACGATGTCTGCCCTGGGCTATGGACAGGCCATGTATAGTCTGCCAGGAGAACTGCCCGGTGAGCCCGAAGGCAATCTTTACCCGAGAACATTTCAGCACGATCAGAGGTGGTGTTCTTGCCGTTCTGAAAGCTGATGAGCAAACTCTGAAATTTGCTGAGAGCGATTTGCAGCCGGGCCAATTCTCCACAGGTGACTATTACATCAAGACCACTGATCGGCATGGAGAACAGCGTTTCCGAATTTCTGCAAACACCAGCGACAGCGTGACCATCGCCGACAATAAGCCTTTGCATAGAGAACCTGGAAGTAAAGTTGAAATTCAAGTGAGGCTCCAACTCCCCCATGTGGACCCGAACCTTTGTATCGGCTGCGGTATTTGCGAACATGAGTGTCCAGTTAGTGGCAGGAGAGCCATTCGGGTTACTGCGGAGAACGAGTCGAGAAGCCCGGGCAGGTCACTGGTGCTGAGGAGTAGCTAGATCAGGGCGCAGCTGGCAGCAGGCAGAGGACAGAAGGCAGCTGGCAGCTGGCAGCGGACAGCAGGCAGAGGACAGAGATCAGAGGTCAGAGGTCACAAATTATCCTGTGGGAGCGGCTTTCCCGTCCTGAGCTTGTCGAAGGGCAGCCGCGATCTTGCGATTTGAACGACTTTAACGACTTCTACGGCTTCTACGATTTCTACGATTTTTGCGATTTCTACGCTTTTAACTATTTGACTAATTTTCTAATTCTCTAATCAACTAATTCTCGATTTGACTAATCAACTGATTGACTATTTACGCTATGCGCTTGGCGCTATGCTCGACAGGAGGAAACAGGTATGTCCAAGAAACAGAATCAGTTCTCGCGGCGGGATTTTCTCAAAACAGCTGGAGCGGCTACCGTAGGCTCTCTTCTGGGCGCAACCGAAACAGTTGGTAAGATCAGTGCAAGCTCCGGCACAGGGCTCGTAGTGGTCCCCACCGGGCCTTTCGGCAAAACGGGAGCACGAGTCTCAATCCTCTCTCTGGGTGGCATGTTTGATATCCCTTCCAATCAATTGCTTCTAAAACAAGCCCTGAAATGGGGGGTTACCTATTGGGACACGGCCGCCAGCTACGAGGGTGGCAGAAGTGAAAGGGGAGTTGGCAAATTTTTTGCCAAATACCCTGAAACCCGCAAGAAGGTCTTTCTAGTAACCAAGTCCGGTGACCGTGACCCCGATGGTTTGACTCGATTGCTAAACCGATCGCTGGAAAGAATGAAAACGGACTATATTGATCTCTATTTCGTCCATGGTATCAGGAGCATCAGCGAACTGGACGGGAGAACGAGAGGTTGGGCGAAAAAGGCCAAGGCCGAGGGAAAGATCAGATTTTTCGGGTTCAGCACTCACAGTAATATGGAAGAATGTATGCTGGAAGCGGCCAAGTTGGGCTGGATCGACGGCATTATGATGACTTACAACCATAGAATTATGAACAAGAGCAAAATGAAAGAGGCGGTTGCCGCTTGCACCGAGGCTGGCATTGGCTTAACCGCCATGAAAACCCAGGGAGGGTGGTCATTCAGTTCAAGCAGCGAAACAGAACCCAAATTGGTAGAACGTTTTGTTGAAAGGGGTTTTACTGACAAGCAGGCCAAGCTCAAGGCTGTCTGGGGAAACCCTAACATTGCCAGCATCTGCTCGCAAATGCCCAATCTCACCATCCTCATGTCCAACATTGCAGCCGCAATGGACAGGACGAGCCTGTCGGCTGGTGAACTGCGACTCCTGGATCAATACGCCCAGGAGACCGCCTCTAGTTACTGCGCGGGCTGCAGCACTATTTGCGAGACGGCTTTACCTGAGCATGTTCCAGTTGCTGATGTGATGCGGTATCTGATGTATCATAACAGCTACGGCGAGTGCGACCGCGCCAGGTCTCTCTACACTCACCTTTCAACTGACACCCGCAAGCGAATCAACAGTCTCGACTACTCTATGGCAGAAAGGAAATGCCCGCAGCGGCTGCCAATAGGCAGACTAATGAGGGAGGCGGCGAAGGTTCTCTGTTAGCATCGTTATTGAAAATTATGCCCCGGCCATCATCGCATCCACATCCGCCTGTACTTCGCCGATCGGTTTGATATTAAATTTTTCAACCAGAACCTGTAACACATTCGGCGAGACAAAGGCTGGAAGGGTGGGCCCCAGCCGGATACCTTTAACGCCCAGGTAAAGCAGCGCCAGCAGGACCGCCACAGCTTTCTGCTCATACCAGCCGATATCATAGGAAATCGGCAGATCATTAATATCGTCCAGCTCAAACACCTCTTTCAGCTTCAAGGCGATGACCGCCAATGAGTAACAATCGTTGCACTGGCCGGCATCAAGAATTCTAGGTATGCCGCCGATATCGCCTAGATCCAGCTTGTTGTAGCGATACTTGGCACAACCGGCCGTTAATATCACCGTGTCCTGTGGCAACGCCTGGGCCACCTCGGTGAAATAATTTCTGGACTTATGACGGCCGTCACAACCGGCCATGACCACAAAACGCTTGATGGCGCCGGATTTTACGGCATCCACGACCTTATCTGCCAATGCCAACACCTGGTTGTGGGCAAACCCGCCGACAATTTTACCGGTTTCGATCTCTTCAGGCGGGGCGCATTTTTTGGCCAGTTCGATGATTTCCGAAAAATCCTTGGAACCTCCTTCCGGCCGCTCCGGAATATGTTTCACAGCCGGGTAGCCAGTCATCCCGGTGGTGAAGATCCGGTCCTGATAGGTATTGTCTGTCTTAATGGGGATAATACAATTCGTAGTCATCAGGATCGGCCCATTGAAGGATTCGAATTCCTTGTTCTGATGCCACCAGGAACCGCCGTAGTTTCCAACTAAATGATCATATTTCTTAAATGCCGGATAGTAGTTGGCCGGCAGCATTTCGCCGTGGGTATACACATCCACGCCGGTGCCTTCGGTCTGTTTCAGCAGTTCTTCCATGTCCTTCAGATCGTGGCCACTGATCAGGACTGCCGGATTGCTGCCGACACCGATATTCACCTCGGTAATTTCAGGGTGGCCATAGGCGGAGGTGTGCGCCTCATCCAGGGTGGCCATGGTGGTTACCGCAACCTCGCCGGCTTTCATTACCAGTCCGATCATCTCATCAACGGAGAGGTCTTTGGTGGTTGAGGCCAGAGCTTCCATCAGAAAATCGTAGATTTCATCTTTTGCAAACCCCAGGATGGCGGCATGATCCGCGTAGGCGGCAATCCCTTTTAGGCCGATGATCAAAAGTTCCCTCAAGGAACGGACATCCTCATCTTCGGTGGCAAGCACGCCGACCGATTTGGCTTTTTCATCAAACTCGGCCACGTCGTCCGAAAACCAGGTGGCCGAAGGATGCAGGGCCTCATCAAAATCTTTGCCGGTTTTTTCTTTATGAGCCGCCAGGAATTTCTCTTTGAGTGCTTCTCTTCGCTTTAACGCCTCTTTGATTAGTTCAATGAACCGGTCATTGTCCCAATTGGCATTGGTGATGGTGGTAAAAAGGGCCTGGGCCACGAACAGCCCGTTTTCCTTACTAGATATGCCGAGTTCTTTTGCCTTTTCGCTGTAAACGGCAATGCCTCTTAAGGCATAGATCAAAAGATCCTGTAGATTTGCGGTCTCCTCCGGTTTACCGCAAACGCCCTTGACGGTGCAGCCTTTGTTTTTGGCTGTCTCCTGACATTGAAAACAAAACATCGTTATCCTCCTTTTGTTTAAAGTTATGCTTCTGTAGACATCTTACCATGGGGCACGACACCGACTTCGGGATTTTTTTCACCATACGCTTCCATCACTGCGGTCATAACCTCTTCCCGTGTCTTGCCCTTGTTCTCAAGAGTCTTAATGAGCTGGTAAGCACCAAAGAGGGATGAAGGACCGATCTCCGAGGCAAAAGTGCCGACGCCACCGTTCCAGACAAACATGGAGAAAAGCTCATCCAGCTCCGCAACGCTAACACCGAGCGCATACGCTTTTACCAGTTCACGGGTTGCCTGGCGCAGCCGGCCGGCTCCGACCCCGTTTGCCAGCGATAAAAGCAATTTGGTCTTTTGATCAATGACCGGCTCTTCTTGTCCCCAGATCAAGCTCCAGAACTTGACCACGATGTCGGCCAGCGAATCATCAATGTTCTTAAAATTGAGGATCGCGGTCGGCTTCAGCGGCATATCTCCGACACCCGTAAAGGAGGTTTCCTTCTTTTCCACTCTGCAAAAATACACGCGGTACTCGCCGTCTGCAACTTTTTCGGTGAGATGCTCAAAGCCAAGATCCGCCATGGCAGAATAAAGCGGGATCGGTTCAAAGCTCTGAACAACACACATGCCGTCGCCCACTTCTATCTGTCCGGCCTTGTTCAGAAGTCCAGGCAAAAAATTACCGCTCAACTCCCTTACGTCCACAACATCGAATTGGCCTTTCTTGTTTTCCCACTCTGTTGCCATATGCCACCTGCTTATCTGAATGTTTTTGGTATGGTTATGTTTGAGATCTTGAATTGACTTTTACATTGTTCTAAGGGTGCTTTCCTTGATACATATCAAGGATCGGTCATTTTTCTCAAAAAAGAGGACGATATGGAAAAAATAACTGATATTCTTTCAAGTATTCCCAGCTTCAGCGGTCTTTCTGAAACCCAGATCGGAGAAATCAAACAGATCGCAGTTGACAAACATTTTGCTAAAGGTGAAATCATTTTCTTTCAGGGGGATGAGGGAAACGGCTTCTATATAATTATCTCAGGGATGGTTAAAATCTTCAAGGTTTCACCGGAAGGTAAAGAACACATTATGCGTATTGTCACACGGGGTGAACCGTTCGGTCAGGTAGCTGTCTACGCCGGCCGTGCATTTCCTGCCAGTGCCCAGGCCATTGCCAAATCTCATCTGCTGTTTTTACCCAGAACGGAATTCGTCCAACTGATCAACCATAATCCTTCACTGGCTTTGAGTATGCTTGCCAATCTATCAATGCGGCTTCGTGAATTCACAGTTCATGTTGAGAATCTTGCCTTAAAAGAGGTCCCGGGCCGTCTGGCCGCATATTTAATCCACCTGGCCGAGGAGCAAAGAAATGAAGACGATATGGTTTCCCTGAATATTTCAAAAGTTCAGCTTTCAAGTCTCTTGGGCACAACTCCGGAAACATTGTCACGAATACTAACCCAGATGCAAGGCAGAGGGTTGATCGAGGTAAAAAGGCGCGATATCAGGATACTGGATCATCCAGGACTTGAAGAACTTGCAGAACATGGAAAAATATTGCCTGAGTGAGCATTTGGCCATCTATAGCCTCAGAATGACGTTGTCGGACAGCCTCTACAGGGGAATTTCGATTTCGGAGATGCGTCCATCAACCAAACATCCATTGTCAATTTAGGAGTAAGCGACATGACAGAGCAAATGAAAAAAAATGACGTTGAAAGCTTCCTGGAAGCCATTGGACTCGACGAGGAACCAATGGGCATGTACTACTCCGATGGGGAACCCGAGGAGGGGATAGCGCCCAAATCTGGACTTCTACCCACCATAGAAATGGAGGCTCGAGGCGAAGTCGATTGGGGAGCGCTTTTTGGTAATTTCTCCTGTGTGATCGGGAATATCTGGCGTGCCCGCAAGAAAAAAACCGCAGCCTACTTCGACAAGGAGCGGTTCGGTTGTCTGGGCGGTGCCTTCTACCTGGGTTTTCTGAAACCCCAGTTAAATTTCATTACCTATTATGTCTCCACTGGCATACCTGACCAGATGGAAGGGGAGCACTACCTGGAATCTCCTGAGGTGACGCGAGATTTTTTTAACACCATAGATCCTCCCCCGGCCCCTGCACGCTATTGCGTGTTCAAGCCCGTTACTCAATTCAAGAAAGAAACCCCACCGGAATTGGTGATATTTTTTGCGAGAGCGGAAGTAATTTCAGGTCTGAACCAGCTGGCCACATTTGTTACCAATGATTTCGAAGCCGTGTACTCGCCATTTGGTGCCGGCTGTGCCAATATTGTCACCTGGCCTTTGCGATATCTGGCCCAGGGCAAACTCAAGGCGGTTTTAGGCGGCTGGGATCCTTCCGACCGAAAATTCCTCAAGACCGACGAAATTACCTTTACCGTCCCATTTGAAATGTTCCAACGTATGGTGAATCGTTGGCCTGAGTCCTTCCTTACGACAAAAACCTGGGCAATGGTTAGGAAGAAGATCAATCGCAGTCGAAAGGCGTGGGGGGAAGGGGAGTGAAAGTAGATTTGAGATTGTGGATTTAAGATTGTGGATTTAAGAAAGACACATAAAACTGCGCTCGTGGTTATTCCTCCCGAGAATCTCTGGCCTGCAATCCAACCAATCCGTAAAAGACACGACAAGGTTTTCCGGAGATGGATGCCGCACATTACTGTGATTTACCCGTTTCGCCCAAAACAAGAATTCCATGTTCTAGTCGAAGAATTCACACGGGTATGTGAACAAATCATACCGTCTCTTTTATAATTTTGAATATCGAAACTGGGGACCCGCCCGCAGGGTGGGGAGTCCGAAGGACAATATCGAACAAGGAACTTCGAACAGCAGAAGTTTTTGAAAACTGCAAGACAATGTTTTTCACTTCGATATTCTGCGGTTCCTTGTTCTGCGGTTCTGCGGTTCATATTCTCAAAGGCGTGATAGCTGATATTTAAATGCTAAGCGCTGACCAGGGAGACATGATCCGGTGCCATTCTAGGCCCCTTAGGGGGCAGCCCAAAGCTGGTTCGTTCCCCGTATAGCGGGATCTTCGATGGGCCCGGATTCTTTACTTAAAAAAGGGAGCCCCCACCAACGCACTCGGCACTGATGGGGGCAGGGGCCATAAAGCTAGAGCAAGACAAGGAGTTTTTGAACCACTGTTCTATTGACATAGGCAGGAATGATGCCAAGAAGCACAAAATGGTAATTAACTCAAGAAATACAATAACTTATTGGTAGCGATTGAAGGCGAATACGTTTTGTGAAATCACCAAATTTGGCGAAATGGACAAAGTCAGTTTGGCCCATGAGCCAAACTCCCTTTCCCACCCTAACCGTTTTCATAGAAACCCCTGGGCTGCAGCTCTCTTGAACTCACTCCTACCTGCAAGACCAGGTACTTTCTGATGTCAAAGCAGAGGTCACATTTGGACATGTATTCCCTGGAAGGTTCGAAGCCATATTTGCTGGCGGCGAGAGCCCCAAGACCACCAATGCCTTCACGGAACAGGGTGGTCAAGAAGGGATAATCGTTTTGGGAGAGAGCAGTACCGACATGGTCACATCTTATGGCAAGACCAGAACAGAGTCCCGGAATATAGTTTCCATACAGGTCGCAGTGGAAGTGACTGACATCCAGCAGTTCTCTGCATCCTCCCTTGTTTGCGGAAAGAGTGTCCTGGTAATTCCTCGTTCCATAAACTCTGGCAAAGGTCTTTAGAGCTCTTCCACCAAAATGTATCCAATACCGCGAAGGAATCCTTGAGAGATAATTGTCCCCATATTTTTCTTCATACTCGGAAACCGTGTGAGTAGTCCGGTCGTCAAAAGCAGCAATCTCCGGATAGAATTCTGATATCCAGGGAAAAACGCTTATATTAGCCTCCCTGCACGCTTCTATTACCCCTTTGACTTTATAAAAGGGTATGTGCTCGTTATGAAATGGACTCATGGATATGAGCAGGGTGGAAAGGCCCCTTTCTCTCAGAGAAGATAGAGTCTCTATCGCAGACTCTCGTTCTTTGAACCAGGAAGAATTCGTCTCCACATACTCAATATTGACCCTCAAGGAGCGAACTGTTTCGATGACCATTTTTAGTCCAGCAAGATTGAGAAACGGCTCCCCGCCGCCGATATGGACAGAGCGGCAGCCGAGGCTCTCGATCTTTTTTAAGACTTCGATCAGGGTCTCCCTGTCAATGTATTCCTTCTTCCACCGCGGACTGCAGTAATAGAGGCAATGACCACAGGCGGAGGTGCAGTAGTAATTGGTGATAACCCCTCCGGAGTGAAGGTGCTTTATCTCAAATGCACTTTGTCGTCCAAGCAACTAGATTTCTCCTTTTAGAAATCGCGGCTAGAAAGCCGCTCCCACATCAGTAAGGCTCAAGGCGCAAGGCAATTTCCAGCATGCAAAATACAGCTATTAGTTATAGGTTATACGTTATATGTTATTGGTTACAGGGTATATGTAATTCCGAAAAAATCCACATTCCGCAATCCGAAACTGGGAACCCGCCCGAAGGGTGGGAGTCCGAAGGACAAATCCCAAATTTCCCTATGCTCTTTGCGCTATGCCGCCTTTTGCCACGGACGACGGACCACTGACAACTGACTACACGAGATCCAGTCCCCATTTTTTCAGAGCGGCCACGCCACCTTGAAGGTTACAGGTGTCGCCTATCCCCATTTGGTCCAGGGTTATCTGAGCCTCATAGGAACGCACGCCGGTGTTGCAAATCAGCACGAGCTTCTTGTCTTTAGGCACTTCCGCAATTCTCAGCCGCAGTTCATCCTGAGGAATGCTCTGCCAATGATCCGGATACTTCTCAACAAAAGGTTCCGCATTCCCCCAGCCGCGGCAGTCCAAGAAAACCACATCGCCTTTCTCTCTTTGTTTCCAAAGTTCATCGAAATCATCCACATCCACAACCCTGTTCTTCCCGGCCAAAATGTTCTCTGCTGTGTTTCCGAGAGCATTTAGAATATCCATGGCCGCGGAAAATGGTGGAGAATATGCCAGTTCCAGGTTCCCGATATCTTCTGTGGTGGGACTGTATTTGAGAATGGAGGCCACAGCATTGATCCGGCCAACCGTGCCGTCACCCATACTGCCCACGCCCTGGATTCCGAGCACCCTGCCGGTACCTCTTTCCACTACCATCTCCAGGGTCATGAGATCCTTTTCCGGGTAAAAATGGGCCCGGTCAAATTGGATTACCAGAGCACTGATGGCATCAAATCCTTCACTGCGTGCCACGTCAATATTTAATCCAGCAGCGGCAACAGACAACTCAAACACTTTAACAACAAAACTTCCCACACCACCGGGGAACTCACTATTCCCCCCGGCAAGATTGGTTCCAATGATACGTCCCTGCCGGTTCGCCATGGAACCCAGGGGATAATAACCGGGCTTACCGGTTATCAAATTGGTAACTTCCACGCAATCTCCACCTGCGTATATATCCGGATCGGATGTTTGCATTCTACTGTTCACCACGATGCCGCTCCTGGGCGAAATCTCTAAACCAGCAGCCCTGGCCAGGTCAGAATTCGGTTCAGCTCCCACGGCAACGATTACCATATCTGCTGCAATGATTCCTCCAGTGGTGATGGCCCGCTCCACCTTTTTATTTCCCTCCAGACGTTCAACCCTGTCCTCCAGCTGAAAGGCGACTCCTTGGCCTTCCATGTGATGTTGGACTATCTTGGCCATGTTCTTACTGATCAAACCGGGAAGAAGCTGGTCGGTGATCTCCACCACCGTGCTCTCTATGCCCCACATATCAGTGAGAGCTTCTGCCATCTCCAGACCAATGAACCCTCCCCCAATGATGAGCGCGTTTTCGACCTGGCCGCTTGCAATTCTCTCTTTAATAGCAATGGCCTCATGCATATTGCTCACCGCAAAAACTCCCTCCAGATCGATTCCGAGTATGTCCAAGCGTCTGGGGCGACTTCCGGTGGCAAGCACAAGCTTGTCATAGGGTAGGGTGGTATCTTCCCCGGTTGTTAGATTCTGGATATGAACTCTCTTCTCCTGGCGGTCAATGCTGAGGGCCTCGGTGTTGATCAAAACCTCGATGTCTTTGGCTCCTTGAAAAAATTCCTTATCCCGGAGCATGTGAAAGCTCGTTTCCTGGAGTTGCCCCGGGTCACTGACATCACCGGATATGAAATAGGGAATACCGCAGCCTCCATAGGAAATGAGGTGATCCTTATCCACCATGACCACTCTGGAATCTGGCTCCAACCTCTTGAAGCGACAAGCAGCTTTAGGTCCAAGAGCAACAGCACCGATAACGACAACATTTTTTGGCATGCCTTCTTCCTCCTCACTCGTTCGAAGACTCGCTATCTCTTATAAGACAGTTCACTAGTAGATTTCAATGGCACATTTTACCCTAATGTTGCAAACCCACACTACCCGGACGGCAATCAGACGCATGAAAACACCACTCCAAAACTCCAATACTCCATTCCTCCAAGGCAACAGGGCTCGGAGTTTGCAGAAGAGAGGAGAGGTTTCAGGCCCTGCCGTGTTTCAATGAACCACTATTGGTATGGATATTGCTGTTACCTGCACGTGACTATGAATAATCATTGGGCTTGTGATGTGGAGTAACTCCACACAATAAGGACCTGTGCAGAACAGTAGGGCCGGAGGTTCCCGTCCCGGTGGAGAGCGGGGCTGGATGAGCCTCATACGCTTCAATAAGTATAAGGATAAATTGTGTATGCGGACGTACAAAAAAAGGCACAATACATCATTAGCCCCCAATCCAACGCAGTGAAATAAGAGGAGGTTCCCATGTCCTTCACAAAACTTCTCCTAATTTGGCCGGGATCCCCGGTCCTATCCATGCTCATTTGGATTGTGGTCATGGTTGTTTTGCTTTACCTGGCGCGCACGCCTGCCCACAGAGCAATCCACTCCTTGGCCCGAGTTATCCACAATGGCTTCCGTTTAATGTCGCGATCTGTAATGTTTGCTGAGGAAAAACTGGCGCAGCGCAACAAAGAGGTCTCGCTCTGCGCCGGAATAGAATCGGTGGAGCGCTTGATCGAGAGGGAATTTTACCGTGTCGATGCGGTGGTGAAGAGGGACCTCAGTGGCTATCCCACCCTGCACCGTGCTCTGTCGGATCAAACTACCAAAATAGATGAGGACTATAGGGAAAGCTCTGAGACACCACCTCCTCCTCCTGGTTGGGTAGGTGCAGTAGAAGCGGTGGCAAATCTTCCTAATCAGGGTGACGGTACGGTTGCCAACATTTTAAATGAAATACATAAAACCACCGTTTCTCAGTACAAGACCACCTTGGAAGAGCATCGAAAGAATGTAGCTGTACGTCACAATCTTTTGAAGAAAATGATGCCCTACTGGCGCCGAATGGCTCAAACCCTTGAACAAGTGGGCAAGACCATAACTGGATTACACGAGCGTGCCAGGGTAATCGACAACCGGATGGCCGAATACGAGGAAATACGGGAGCAGACTGACAAGGCAGCGCGAATGTTAACTGCCTCATCCCTCACCCAGTTTTTTATCTCCGGCTTCGTCCTGCTCATCGCCATAGGGGGTGCAGTAATTAACTTCAACCTCATTGCTCTTCCCATGTCGGAGATGGTTGGAGGCGGAAGTTATATTGGCAACTTCAAGACCGCCAACGTTGCCGCCCTGGTGATCATTCTGGTTGAAGTTGCCATGGGCCTCTACTTGATGGAATCACTCCGTATTACCAGGTTGTTCCCAATTATAGGTCAAATGGATGACAAGATGCGCACTCGCATGATCTGGGTCTCTTTTTCCATCCTGTTTATCCTAGCAGGTGTTGAGTCGGCACTAGCATTCATGCGAGACCAGATCGCCGCGGATATGCAGGCTTTGAGACACTCACTTGCAGCTGTGGAAGCAACTGGCGTTGCCGTGAATAGCTGGATTCCAACTGTGGGCCAAATGGTATTGGGCTTTGTTCTGCCCTTTGCCCTGACATTTGTGGCCATACCGCTCGAGTCTTTTGTTCAGTCTTCCCGCACTGTATTGGGAGTAGCGGCTGTGGCACTGTTGCGTTGGCTTGCCTTTTCCCTTCGCTTGCTGGGAAACGTAAGCCGTTATTGTGGCGAGTTGCTGGTGAATATTTACGACCTGTTTATTTTTCCGCCGCTCTGGGTGGAAAATCTGATCAGGGACAAGAAACAACCAACTGAGATCATAATAGAGGAGGAGGTGTCGTGATGAAAAAGTATCTGGCCCTAATACTGGTTCTTTTACCATTTCTGTGGGGCTGTCCTGATACCACCAGTCATTCCAGGGGGGTGTACATGCTTCTGGACACCTCGGGCACGTATAAGAAAGAGTTGAAGCGAGCTGAAGCGATCATCAACTACCTCCTTGGTACTTTACAACCCGGAGACAGTATGGCGGTGGCACGCATTGACAGTGGAAGCTTCAGTGAAAAGGACATTGTGGCCAAAATGACCTTTGACACACGTCCATCGGTAGCAAACCAACAGAAACGTCTGTTCAAACAGAAAATCGACAACTTCGTACATACTGCAAAAGGCAGTGCCTACACGGACATTACCGGCGGAGTCTTGCAGTCAGTGGAGTTTTTGAATGAGGCCGGAGCGGGACAGAAGTACATCCTCATATTCTCAGATCTTAAAGAAGAGTTGGTCAAAGGGCACATCCGCGATTTTCCCATCCAGATGGATGGTTGCAATGTCGTTGCCTTAAACGTCACCAAGCTGCGTAGCGACAACGTTGATCCCCGGGAATACTACAAGCGGGTTGCAGACTGGCAAGCGCGTATTGAGGCAGGTGGCGGCACCTGGCGAGTCGTCAATGATCTGGAACGGCTGGAAAGCATATTCGAAGGTTGAGTTGACTCCCAATCTTGGGAAGGCGAGTTCTGCTTCAAACCTGAGTGACACAAATGGGCACTCTTGGCCTCAAACCGGCTGTATCTGTTGAGGGGCCAAGAGTGCCTATTTATTTAAGACATTGATTTTTAAGAATTATTTGTCCCAGTAACGTTTGGCACACTGCTTGCTCTATTCAGTTTCGAAGACGCAATCACATATCTTTTATGCTCAACGAAACGGTGTCCATGAATATTTACAGGAAAAGTTTAATTCGGCCCCTCATGATGGGGTTTTTTCTTCTGTTTGCGCTCAGCGGCTGTGCTGTGGCAGTGGGCGCTCTCGGCACTGTAGGGTCAGGCGTTGCCGGTGGCGCTGAGTACTTCGCGTCGACCCCAGTCTCTAGGACGGTCTCCTATGACTACGACCGAGTGAAAAAAGCCCTTCTGGTAACGCTGTGCAAGATGGTTATCGATGTGGAGAAGGTTAAAAAAATCGAGAATGGGGAGAAAATTATTGCCACGGCGGACGATTTGGAAGTTGTGATAAAACTGAAAAAAATCACTTCTAGACTGACCCGCATTGAGATCAAGGCTGGAGAAGGTCTGGTGAAACGGGATAAAGCGACTGCTACAGAAATAGTCCAGCGAACCACAGAAATAGCGAAAACACTGGTAACCTAACGTCTCACCTCCTGTACCGTTTGACGACCAACCTCCCCGCAACCCACCCCTTCTTCTTCACCTGAGGTACCCATATCTGGTACCAGCTCCTCTTTTCATCCAATAGCAGATATTCCTGCCGCTGCCTGGCTTTATAAACAATCCGAGCCCGTGTTGAAGCCCTCTTCCTAATATTCACCCGCTTCTTTAGGATGTGCAGGATGGTAAGGTATTTGGTGGGAATGGTCTCCTTGGGCGAAATCTCCTTATGGATGAGGTATATCTGGTATTTCCTGACCCAGCCGGAGATTCGGAGTCTTGGAATCCAGACCAGAATCCAGGATTTTCCAGCATCTATTTTCTTGATGTTCTCCCCTTTCCCTAGGGGGCCAAAAAAGGGTGCATCCCCGTCCGGTCGCACAAAGACGTAACACTCATCCACTCCAACAGCCATAGTCGGGAGCAAATTGGCTGGGATCTCGTCCGGTATATAAGAGGCTCGCTTCTTTGATCCACCCTGTCTATCCTTGCTGCCGCCGGCGCAGTTCACAGCTACAAACGCCGCCAAGGCCATGGCGAAAAACAATATCATCCTCGGGCGCACCAATGTACTAACTCCTCAAGATCATCTGCGGGTCAAGGTCAAATAGGCTAAAGCGGCAAGTTTACTTCTCTGAAGTGTTTTGCAATACAGACGAAGTAAGGATTATGCAGGTCCCTCTTATTATAGTCAAGTGTGGTCTTTTTTTCCATGTCTACCACTTTTCCGCCGCTTTGTTCCACCACACAATGGCCGGCCGCAGTGTCCCACTCCATGGTGGGACCGAATCTGGGGTATAGGTCAGCACTGCCTTCAGCCACAAGACAGAGTTTGAGGGCACTGCCGGCAGGAACAAAATCCACCTTTTTATACTGCTGTTTCATCTTCTCAACGAAGTCGGAAAGCGCTTCGGTGCCATGTGAACGACTCCCAACTAAATTCAATTGGTCCGGAGACTTCTTGAAAGACTGCTGTACGGGCAGTCTGATGGCCGCCTCAATCAAAGCCTTCAGTGCTTTGTTTTCATGAGAGAACTCCCCCGCACCAGCCACTAGTTGCCCGATTGCCCCCACATCCTCCAACTTGTGAGAACCAAGTCCCTCAGCGGCGAAGTACAAACAGGCTATAGCTGGGAGGAAAACAACGCCCAGCACCGGTCTGTTTTTCTTAATTAACGCTATATTTACGGTAAACTCGTCTGACCGTTTTACAAATTCTTTGGTCCCGTCCAGAGGATCCACGAGCCAATAATATTCCCACCCCTTTCTCTCTTCGTATGGAGTATGTTTCCCTTCTTCACTGAGGATGGGAATGCTCCTCGTGGAGTCTGACGATAGATGGCTCGAAATAGCGCTGTGAGCTCGTTTGTCAGCGAGAGTCAAGGGCGAATTATCTTCTTTGTATGAGACGTCAATTTCGCCATGATAGACCTCAAGTATCGCTTCTCCAGCCTTCATGGCCGCTATCAGAGCCGACACCAGATGCTTCTCTAGCAGTGTCCTAGACATCTCCCCACCTTTCTCGGCTATCAGACAAAGTCCGTCGGCAAACGAGTTGTAAAACCTAGCGTAACCTACCGGAGCTGAAAACATTTCGCAAGCAAAAGATCTCCCGCAAAACCACTCGTGGAACTAAACGCTAGATATTTACTGTTCCCCATAGTACACATTACCTGTTGACCCGAGCACCATACCCAGAGGATCGAAATGCAAGAAAGAATAACAAGGGCAGCACAGGTTATCTGTCAATCCAAAAAACTTTGGCTCTCACTGGGGCAGGAATTTCAGTTGAGTCGGGAATTCCAGATTTTCGCAGCAGCGGTGG
>JAUVTM010000249.1 GCA_030601545.1 Syntrophobacterales bacterium | reverse complement strand
CAAGTACATGCTCTTTAACGATCCCGAGAAAAATGCCAAAATATTTAAGCATCTCGCTTGGGCTGGATATCTCAGGGACTGGCCAGGTCCCAGTGAGGGCGAACAGCCCTCAGCTTACATCATTGTTCTGGGAGACACACGAATATGCAAATCGTTCGGCTGCGACCATGGTATTGCCTGTCAGAACATTATGCTGGGTGCGGTTGAAAAAGGCTTGGGTGGCTGCATGATCGGTTCGGTGAACCGAGAAAGACTCAGAAAAAAGCTCAACATACTGGATCATTTCGAGATACTTCTGGTTGTGGCGCTGGGCAAGCCCAAGGAGACTGTTGTTCTTGAAACCGTGGGGTCTGATGACGACATCAAATACTGGCGGGACAGTGAAGGGGTGCACCACGTGCCCAAGAGAAGCCTGGAAGACATTATTGTGGGATAATGATCTACCTTTCACACCCACTAGCCATTCCTGCTGCTAACTGTTAAACTTCTGCTCGACATTTTGTACAAGTACTTTCTGGCATTTTTGCAGGTTTCATCTCAGGGGCCAACAGTAAACAGAACCCGACATCCCAACTCTTTGCACCGGACCGGCTGTATGCTATACGATTTCCATATTCATACCCGTGAGTACTCGGACTGCTCCATAAGTTCGGCGCAGGAAATGTGTGTCAAAGCTCTTGAGGCGGGACTGGCGGGAATAGCTCTGACCGAACACGACGCCTGGTGGCCTCTGGCTGACATGCAGGAATTGCAGCACAGGTTTCCAGAACTCACCATAATCCGAGGAATAGAGTACTCCTGCCCTGAGGGACACTTCCTGGTCTTCCTGCCCGATCCTGGAAATGGGAATCTTCCTGGCTGGCGCTCTGTAGTGGAACTGATCCCTCTTGTCCACCATCATGGTGGAATAGTCATCTGGGCTCACCCTTTTCGCTTTGACAAAACCAGGCCATCCTGGTTGAAACATGTAAAACCCGATGGTATGGAGGTGGCCAGCAGTAACATGCACCGCCAAGCCGAGGCCATGGCAAAAAAAGTGGCCGCTGCTAGAGGCATCTTAACATTCCGCAACAGCGATGCGCACCACGCCAACCTAATAGGCAATTACAGCAACGAGTTGGATATCCCACTCACCTGTGTTGAAGACTTTATCACCTATGTCCACAAGCAAAAACACGGAGATGGTATCAGGCGAGCCTCTCCGGTGGGAGCGGCTTCCTAGTCCTGAGCGACTCGACCTGAGCTCGTCGACAGGTCTTGTCGAAGGATAGCCGCGATGAACTGCAGCCCGATTGTTCATTACGGTGGAAATCGGATGGCTCGAACGGTTAGCAAGACCGAAATCTACGTTGGCTACACCATCCTAATTGTTCTGTTGCTGATCTCTGGCGGAATTCTCCTTAAACAGTCCCAATACAACCCATCTATCTTCAAGCCAACCACATTTCAGACAGAAAGTCCTGCTCTGACAACTACCCCGTCCAGCCCTCCATCAGACCTAATTCAGTATGCGCCGGACGCACTGACCGCACTTACTCCAGCAGAGGCCTTTGGACCCGAAAACCTCTCCGACAAGATTAACGGCAAGGCTGAGCTCTATCTTTCAGCAGGATTTATACATCTTGCAAGCCAGCGTTTCGCGGCGAAAGAAGAATCCGGGGATTGGATGGAAGCATTCGTTTACGACATGGGTTCCATCCGGTGGTCCTTCGCTGTTTACAGTTCGCAGCGTCGTTACGAGGCCGAAAAAATAGAGTTGAGCGATTTTGCGTACAAAACCGAAAACGGGCTTTATTTTGTTCATGGCCCATATTACGTGGAGATAATCTCCTCGGTTGCTCAAGAAAAAATGACTGACCTCATGCTTGCCGTCGGGGAAAACTTTGCTCGTCAAACGGCAGTGAGTCACGAAAGAATCAAAGAACTGGCATATTTTCCAGCACCTTACTTCAGCGAGGATAGCATTTCACTCCTACCCACCAACGGTTTTGGCTTTGAAGGGTTCGACTCTATTTTTACAGCGGAGTATGCTGTGGCCGACGAGGAACTGACAGCATTCTTGTCTCAACGAGAGAGTTTCGCCAAAGCCGCTCAACTCGTGCAGGCTTACACTTCGTTCTTGTTGGCAAACGGTGGCAATGAGATGAAACTAAACTTGGACATTCCCGGAGCCAGACTGGTGGAAATTATGGACACCTATGAAGTGGTTTTCAACCGGGGCAGCATCCTCGCCGGTGTACACAGTGCGGAAAGCAGAAAGAGTGCGGAACAGGTTTCCCTCATTTTGAACCAGAAGCTGGCGGAGATTGGCCGGTGAATTCGGGCTCAGAACACGAAATGGCAAACAGGAGAGATTTTCTTCTGCGACTGCTCAAGGGGGGGCTTTCCATTGGAGCCGCCTGTTCTCTGAGCTATTGGTTATATGACAGTACCGGCCCTGGGCTGGCGTCAAAACATAAAGATCTGATCACACTTCCCGATTTCAGCATCCCCAATCTCCAGAGCGGGATGAGCATTGTAATCGGCCCGGACCGCAAAAAAACAGTCAACCGCGCCCTCAAGGCTTTGGGCGGCGTTGAAACATTTATCAAAAACGGGGACCGGGTGCTGCTCAAAGTTAATGCTGCCTTTGCAACCCCCCCGATGCTCTCTGCCACAACTAATCCCGAACTGCTCACTGAAGTGGCCCGTCTGTGCTACAAGGCCGGTGCCTCTTCGGTGGTGGTCACCGACAATCCTATAAACGATCCCAAGAGCTGCTTTTCCCTTACCGGTATTGCCGAAGCAGCCCGTTCGGGGGGGGCAAAAGTCTTGCTGCCCAGGGCACGTCTTTTCCAGCCTACTACGGTTCCAAACGGAACCCTGATAAGAAACTGGCCAATCCTCTGGGAGCCATTTCTGGGAATAAACAAGGTGATCGGCATCGCTCCGGTCAAGGATCACCACCGCAGTGGCGCTTCCATGACCATGAAAAACTGGTATGGCCTTTTAGGGGGTCGACGCAACATTTTTCATCAAGATATCAATACTATCATCACGGAACTGGCCATGATGGTAAGACCAACTCTGGTCATCCTCGACGGCACCACAGCCATGATGACCAATGGACCCACGGGAGGATCACTGTCAGATTTGAAACAGACTAACACCATGATCGTCAGCACCGACCAGGTGGCGGCTGATGCTTTCGGCGCGACCTTGCTGGGAAA
>JAUVTM010000034.1 GCA_030601545.1 Syntrophobacterales bacterium | reverse complement strand
AGCGGACCTTTGGCCATGTCCATCTTGAAGACTTCTTTCATAGTATTGTAGATGCGATCCTGGGCTTCGGTGCTCCAGCCGTGCGCGCCAAAAGCGCCACCCACTTTGCCTTCCAGGTTGGCCTTTTCCGCCAGAAACAACATGGTTTTCATGGGCTGCAGCATCTCACCGTGGTAGGTGGGGGAACCGAAGACATAGCCGTCATATCCTTCGAAATCGGCCTTGTTCTTAACATCCTTCACATCAACCATCACTGCCTCATTGCCGGAAAAGCGGATTCCTTCTGCAACGAGATCAGCAATATCTCTAGTCGAACTGGTCCTGGTGGCATAAACCACGAGAACTTTTGCCATATTCTTTTTCCTCCCATTCTTTTTGTCGGATCTCTATCGCAAGCAGCCTACTGCCCGGAGGGGCCTACGACCCGGAGGGAGCTTGCTCCTACATGAACAGTAGAATCCGTCACACACAGAAAGCACGTTTAAACTTTCATACTCTCTACAGCGCTCTTTCCAAGGTTAAAACCCTGCTCCAGGACGTCCGGGTGCTTCTTGATCTCACCCTTGGCCTCAATTCTATCGAACAGAAGCCCTCCTTCGTAACTCATGTCCAGAGCATCGAAGAAGTACTTTGCCGTCAGCTCCACCCCAACAAAGAGGTTTTTCCCTTTCGTGGCCCCCACACAGATTAGGTAACCCTTGCCGCCGTCGTATTTTCGCCTCTGTTCCGGCGTCTTTTCCAGCAACCTCTTGGACCACATGGCCTGGCTTCGGTCGATCAAAAGCTTCAACTGAGCTGTGACATTATAGAAGAAGTTCGGGGAAGCCAGAAAGATGACATCAGCCTCCTGAAGCAGTGGGTACACCGTATCCATGTCATCATGAACTGCACACTCTCCCGTGTCCTCACAGCTTCCACACTCAATACAGCCGCTAATCTTTAACTTCCGTGCATAGACCGACTCCACCTCAGCGCCGGCCGCCTGTGCTCCTTCCAGGATCCGATCCAGAAGTAGATCAGTGTTGCCGCCCTTGCGAGGACTTCCGTAGATCCCAAGAACTTTAATGGTCACCGTTAGTCTCTTTCGTTATTCCGTTGACGTAACCACCCATTGGATTTGGCGAGCTGTTTTCTCCGTAGGGCCGGTCTCTGTACCGGCCAAAATACCAGCTCCTTCGATCAAAGGCTTTGTAGGCGGGTACGGTGACCCGCCCTACGTGAGGTGATTAACAGAGTATAGAGCATTCGAGAATTAGAAACTGGGGACCCGCCCGCAGGGCGGGGAGTCCGGAGGACCAATTTCGAATTTCCGCGCGCTAGCGCGTTAGGATCCAAGTCTCGGATCACTTCCTGTGTCGCCACAGTCGGGTATGTAACAGGTAACATTTACGAATTCGCACTTCTCGTTGCAAGATGGACACGTTTCGGGTGGTGCATCGGTCTCCAATGTGTACCCACACTTCGTGCATTTCCAAGAATTTTGCATGCTTTCACCTCCTCTTTTTTCATTCCTATAACTGAACTATGCCCCTTCACACAATGCTTTGACCTTTTCTGCGACCCGAAGTCCGAGATCAAAGCACTTGTTTAGGGAATCACCGTCGGGGACATACTTGATCCGCAAGCCCTCGTCCACCAGATCGATCTTCATCTCTTCCAACATTCCTCGCACCTGGCCCACAGCCTCACCACTCCAGCCATAGGAGCCGAATGCTGCACCCACCAGGTTCTTCGGCTTCAATCCTTTAAGGTAAACCAACAAGTCGGCAACCGTCGGATACATGTTGTTGTTCAGTGTTGGAGAACCTACCACCACTGCTCCTGCATCCAGGATTTCAGTGGCCACATTACTGCGGTGATTAGCTTTGAGCGGCATTATCTTTGGCTGCGCGCCCCCGGCCAGCAAGCCCTCGGCAATGGCCTCTGCCATTTTAGCGGTGCTGTACCACATGGTGTCGAAGACAACTACCGCTTTATTCGTAGGTTTCTGCTGGGCCCATTTGGAGTACCAGCCGATAATCTTGTCGAGATCCTTTCTCCATATGGGGCCATGGTCACAGGCAATAATATCGATTTGGATACCAAGCTCGCCAACCTTATCCAGAAGCTTTGTCACCAGGGCAGAGAAAGGGAGCAAAATATTGGCATAATATTTTTCGCCTTCATACTCCAGAATGGATTCGTCGATCTCATCCGCAAATCTCTCACTGGTGGCGAGGTGCATGCCAAAGGCATCCTGTGAAAAGAGCAACTTCTCCTCAGGTAAGTAACTGAACATACTGTCGGGCCAGTGGAGCATGCGAGTCTCGAGGAAGGTCAAACTCAGGTTGCCGAGACTGAGATTCTCACCATTCTTGACCACCACAATCTCTCGATCCAGGTGAAAGTGTTCCTTGAGTGCTTTGGCGCCCATGGAAGAAGCAAACACCTTCTCTGGCTGTACCACGTCTATAACATCCACCAGAGAACCGGAGTGATCCATTTCCGCGTGATTGGAGACAACATAGTCGATTTCCTTTGGATCCACCACCGAACCGATTCGGGCTAGAAGTTCGGGTAGAAAAGGAGGCTTGACCGTGTCAATCAAGGTGATTTTGTCTGCCATTACCAAAAAGGCATTGTATGTGCTCCCTCGCTCAGTGAGGTAACCGTGGAAATCACGGATTCCCCAGTCGATTGCCCCCACCCAGTAAACGTTATCGGTTACTTTAATCGCTTTGAAAGGTTTTTCCATCAGATTCTCCTCCACACAGTAGCTTTATCAATTTCCGTTTGTCCCCGCCCCCAAACTTCTCTCTCGTCTCCGCCAATTGCTGCCGGCCTAAGCGAACTTTTCCAGAATCTTCTTGAGCTCCCCAAAATCCGTATCCCGACCAATCAACGGACCTTGCTGCAGGACTGAAAATCGTTTTTCAAAGGTGGTCCTTTGGTTGCGGTAGATGATCCCCAGAGGGATCTTGTCCCCCCATTCCATAGCCGTCTGCATGGCAGACCGCCAATCAGTAGGGTCGTATTCATCTGGTAGAGTATAACAACGCTTTTTGTACCAGGCGAAGGTGTTGACCTTGTTGAAGGAAACACAAGGCTGTAACACATCGATCAGGGCAAATCCTTCATGGGCCATGGCCTCTTTGAGAAGTCCAGCCAGGTGATCAATCATGCCGGAAAAACCGCGGGCCACGAAACTGGCCTGCATGGCAACCGCAACCGCAATGGGATTAAATGGCGCCGAGGCCACTCCTTCAGGTTGAGCTTTTGTGATCAAACCTTCCTCTGATGTGGGGCTGGCCTGGCCCTTGGTGAGACCGTAGATCTGATTATCGTGCACAATCAAGGTCAGATCTATGTTGCGCCTTATGGCAGCAAGGAAATGGTTTCCGCCCTCCCCGTAATTGCACCCATCTCCACTCTCAACGATTACTTTGAGATTGGGATTGGCGAGCTTGGCACCACTGGCTACGGGCAGAGCCCGCCCATGCAGGCCGTTAAAGACGTTGGTATTCAAATAGTGAGGTGCTTTGGCAGCCTGGCCGATTCCTGAAACGAACAGCACCTGATGCGGCTCCAGTTCGCTTGTAACCAGGCCACGCTTTACTGCGTCGAGAATCGAAAAGTTCCCGCAACCCGGACACCAAGCAGTTTCATATTTCCCGTAATCTTCGATAGTTACCATAGTCTTGCCTCAAGTTCGGTCCCCACCATAAATCAAAATCTCGAAATTCGAAACAAATTCAAAATTCAAATTTCTTAATTTTCAAAACTCTGTTAATCACCTCACGTAGGGCGGGTCACCGCACCCGCCTATAAAGCCTTTAATCGAAAGATCTAGTATTTTGGCCGGTGCAGAGACCGGCCCTACTCAATTCCCTGAATCCCCTAATCTCCTAATTCCCTTATTATGTACTCCGGTGTAATGGGCAGACCATCATAGCGAAGCACCCGGCTGTGAACGGCAAAACCGGTTTCCCTCCTGATGAGACGTGCCAGTTGGCCAAAGGCGTTCCCTTCCACGCAGACCACTTTCCCGGCATCCTGGAACCGTTGCAGAAAGTGATCCGGGACCAAAGGCCAAACCTGTGAGAAATGGAGAGTTCCCACCCGAGTGGTTTCATTGCGCAATTGGTCTGCGGCCTCCAAAACCGAACCTTTGCTCGAACCCCATGTAACCAGAAGAAGGTCCGGACGCTCGTCTCCCTGAGCCTCTGGTGGAACGACCTCGGCAATTATTCCCTGCTCTTTCCTCATTCGCTTTTCCACCATGACTTCACGTATGCTAAGATCCTCGGTGAGATGGCCATCCACTGGATGCTCATCACCGCCGGCGACCACGAGGTGTTTGGTCATGCCGGGGAGAAGTCGAGGCGAAACACCGCTTGGAGTGATAGCATATCGACTGTACGGCAAAGAAGAAGCGTCTGTTTCTATCCCCGGATCAATCGGCTCCAAGTTGTCAATATCGAAAGGTGTTACAGCACGGGAAGAGTCTGCGAGAAACTGGTCGGTGAGAAGAAACACGGGGCCCTGAAATTTGGCCGCCACTTCAAGACTCTTTCGGGCGAGCCAGAAACATTCCTCCACCGTTCCGGGACTGAAGATCGCCCGGGGAAATTCGCCGTGACCTGAATGCAAAACAAACTCCAGGTCCGCCTGCTCTGTGCGGGTCGGCAAACCCGTTGCCGGCCCCGGCCTTTGCGCCACCACAATCAACACCGGCGTCTCACTCATTCCGGCAAGGCTAACCCCTTCAGTCATGAGGGCAAAACCTCCACCGGACGTGGGCACAATGCTCGGCACGCCTGCAAAGGAGGCTCCAATGGCCATATTAATGGCGGCAATCTCATCCTCGGCCTGTTCCACCACCAGACCCATGCGGCCGGCCTGAGCCGCCAGATTGAGGGCAATGGAGGTTGCTGGAGTCATGGGATAAAAGGAGCAAAATTTCACCCCTGCGGAGAGTGCACCCATTGCGATGGCCTCATTGCCGTTCATCACCATGCGCTGGATTGGTTTAGCCACGGGGGGGAGTTTTTCAAAAGCAACGGTTTGTTGGTCGCACCAGTCAAAAGCGGTGGTCAATATCTGTCTGTTCTTCTCAGCCATCTCATGGTCTTTCTTGCCAAAAAAGTCATCTAAGCTTCTGGCCACCAGCGGTTGATCAAGACCAAGTAGAACACTCACAACGCCTAGCGCCACCACATTGGCGAATCTTGTCTCTCCCAACTGCTGGTACGGTACCACGAGACAACCATCAGTCTCAGTTCCATGGGCCTCATCAGCGACAATGAGCCCACCATCAGCAACTTCTGCTTTATGAAGAGTCACTGTTTCTGCATTCATGGCAATCAGGAGGTCCACCGACTCCCGTGGAGCGACGACGGCTTCCGTGCTAACCCGGATGGCGAAGGTGTTGTGACCACCTCGAATGCGTGACTGGTAGCTCTGGGTTACAAGGATAGAGTAGCCAGCGTGGACCAGACTCTTGGCAAGGAGCTGTCCTAAAGTCACTAGCCCTTGTCCTGCCTCCCCACCAATGAGCAAGGTTACATCAGTTTTCTCCATGCTCTCGCCCTTTCACCTGACGTTTGAGCTCAAATTAGCAATCTCTCTATTCAAAAATCCGATATGACCCATCTCCTCTTTGATGATTTCTGCAATTCGCTCTTTGCCGGCAGTTTGCGAGATCATCTCCTTCAGGCCCGTATAGAAAACAATGGAGTCTTTTTCCTGTCCGATGGCCATTCGTAAGATGTCTTCTGCCGACTCCTTGCCTGTCAACGTATCGGCAGGATCGACCCTCGCATCGAAGACATGCCCATCAGCCATTGCCCGCAAGTACATTGAGGTCTCGTGTTCAGGATCGAAAGCAATTGGTTGCCGCTCTTGATCTGTTAAGTCCGCCCGTATGGTGGCAAAAGCCTTCTCATGTCCATCTTCCCAGGCAGCGAGATCTCGGAGCAATTTGCTGAACGCTGCATCCTTTACCAACTCCGCTGCTTTTCGGTAGAAACGGGCCCCATTTCGCTCAATCTGTTCCGCCATTTCCAGGATTTCGTCGGCATTAAATTCGAAACTCATCAGAACTCCCCTTGGGCAGCACGCGCTATTCGCTGCAAAACGCAACGGGCGAAAGCAGATGCAGCATTACCCTGCAAAAATAAGAATGCCCAGGACTTCATGCCACAAAAAAAATCTCCTCTCCCCCCACCGGGGGAAGAGGGCTTGTCCTGTTCAATCTAAGGTGGAGTGTATTCCCCACCTAGGGTTTGCTCTCAGTGAGTTGAGTTACGCTTTCCACAAGCCGTGCAGGTTGCAGTACTCCCTGGCTGTTACCTTATCAGCGTCGATGCAGAAAGTGGCTTCGGGCTCTTCTCCCGGTTTCAGGAACTGACGGTAGGCCTTGCCGCCAACAATGACCTCAACCCACTCAATATGGTGTTTCTCTTCCATTGGGTGAGCCACTTCGCCCACCTTCACCTTGAAGCCATCAGCAGTTTTCTCGATCACCGGAACATGTTTTTCCTTGGCCGCATCAACGGTGTTCTCAATAAAAAGTTCCATGGACTCCCCGCAGCAGACGAGCTCTCCCCCGCCGCCATGCAAGACTTCCACGATGTTGCCGCATGCATCACACTTGTAAACCTCCAACTGCTCAGCCATTACTAATCCTCCTTATGTCTATGGTTTGTCTGGATTTAAGCGGATTCTTTACTTTGCATCTCGCGATGTTTCGCTGCTCACAGCGAGCAACATTTTCAACCAATCATACATTTCCTGTATGTTCTTCGCCATATACCAGCGGCCGTTGTCGAACACACCGTAGTCGGTACCAAGCATGGCTGACGACATCCGGGTCGAGTTAGCAAAAAACAACCACTGCTCCATCCATTTCTTTTCGATGGCTTCATTAAAGATCGAGTCATTCTGAGCCAGACCCTTGGCCGCTCCTGTTTCCCAAGCCTTGAGCATCAACTCGGTGGCTGTCACAGTCATCTCATTGGTGGTTCTAATGTTATTTTCAAATCGGGCCCAGTGCCCATCCACCCACTGTTGGCTATGGCAGGCGAGACAAACTTTCTGCAAAATCTTACGCCGCTTTTGTTGTTCGTTGTTATCGATCAAGTATGTGGAGGCGGGCTCCCCATTGAGATCAGTGGGAAGAGGAAGACCGGCTTTGTTCTTGATCACACTGGTGTCAGGAGATTTGGGGTGGGCATGGGCATAAATCAGACCAAAAATCCTCCAGGGAAGACGATTGTTCATTTGATGAGTCCTCTCCGCTACTACATCACCCTCCGGAGTGACAACCAGGCTGACATGGCAGGTGGCACAGGTAGGTGCAGTGAAGTCTTTGCCCACGGTCCAGGGAACTTCCTCGAAATTCCACTTCTTGCCGATGGACGAATAGATATTTCCGTGTTTGCTGACCTGATATATCTTATATATGGGAACATCCGGGCCCTTATGGCACTGGGAACAGGTATGAGGTTTCCTGGCCATCTCAATGGAGAATCGATGCGAGGTATGACAGGAGGAACATGAACCCCTGCTGCCATCGGGGTTTATGCGGCCAACACCCACATTGGGCCAGCCACTCAAAACCGGAAACTCCATTACCCCCATCTCGGTGTCGCGCTCATCAAATCCTTTCACCTCCACTTTGGTGCCATGACACGAAAGACAGGAATCCCCATTTGCCTCTGCGCTTGCAGCCTTAATACTTATGTGGCCGTCATCGATAAACTGCACCCCGTTGAGCGTCTGCACCAGATCCTGGTAAAGAGAGTTATCCATTAGGTTCCCATAAGCATGAGACATGAGGTTTTGCCCATATTGCTTCTCTTCAACTGGATGGCAGGTGGCACAGTCTTCAGGGGTGACAACAATATGCACCTGATAGCCGTTGTGTTCGAAGGTGTCGCTGTGTTTTTCCGGGTTCAGGGTGTGACACTCAGCGCAGCCCACTACATTTCGTGCCAGGTCACTTGGAACCCACTTCGCGGAGACCCTTCTTTGCAGCTCCGGCTTTTTCAGAGCTGCAAGCGGACTCACTCTGGCATGGCGGCTACTTTGCCAACCAGCAACCATCCCTGGCGCTATGCTCGCATGGCAGTCTAAACATTCAGAACTGGCATCGCTCAATTCCGCTGCCTTGGATTGTGAAGGAAAGAACAAAACTAGTAAGGCCACAAAAGGTAAGAGTCGCATGATTCCCTTCTCCATAGGTGTTACTGTAAGGACTCATACAAATTCTCAGACAAGTCCTTTTACTGCTTTCAGTACAGCATCATAGTCCGGCTCACTGGCGATTTCTTTGACCAGCTCCATATATCGTATGGTTCCTTCCTTATCTACCACAAACACCGCCCTCGCCAGTAACCGGAGGTCCTTGATTAGTACGCCATATGCCTGCCCAAAAGCAGCGTCACGGTGGTCAGAGAGCGTTTGCACCCTGTCAACTCCGGCAGCTCCGCACCACCGTTTTTGAGCAAATGGAAGATCCATGCTAATGGTTAGAATTTCCACATTGTCGTCCAAGCGACCTGCTTCATCATTGAATCTCCGTGTCTCCATGTCACACACCGGAGTGTCGAGAGATGGCACGGAGGAAACGATGCAGACTTTGCCTCGGAATGAGTCAAAGCTTACCGGATTCAGATCATTGTCTATGGCCACGAAGTCAGGAGCCTTATCTCCAACTTGTAGCTCGGTACCCATAAGGGTAATCGGGTTACCTTTCATTGTGACTATGCCATCACGTTCTTTCATGTGAGTCTCCTTGTCGGTGCTGGGAATCAATCTTTTCTGGGCGCCCCCCCGCACCATGGGGATGACGAGAGGTTGGGGAGACATCCTGAATAGTTCTTGGATGAGTTTTTCTCAAGACGCTTGAGAAATATGCTTTAATAGTAAGTCACGCCCAGACCACGGTCAAGGTCTGGGGGGGTCAGAAAATCAGGAAATGATACCTTTGACAACATTTTTGTGAAGAGCTTCCTTTCTGGAGCTGAACAAACGTTTGTCACTCTTTCTCGACTGCCGCGCAACCTCCAGAAAATAGGACAGTACCCTTAGATCCTCTGAGACATCCCGCCCCATTTTTTTTCTTGCGTCGATTTTGGCCAAAACGGCGATAAGTCCATAGAGATGTAGACTGAGATTAGTAATCCGACGCAAGAAAAACTGCTTATTCTGAATCTTTTTGCCATATATCAAGAGGCCAGCGTGCAACAGCCAACGTACACTTCTGGCATTTGCTTTGGCAAGGCGGGCCGCACGGTTCATGACTCTTTGGTTGAACCGCAGTTTCCAATCAGCTTTACCAAACATACCCTTCAGCAGAAATACCAACCTGGAGGTGGTAGAGGGGTGAACTGCTTTCATGTGTTTGTTGAGACCGCGCAAAACAAACATGGGGGGATAGATGGAGTGGATCTCTGTGGTTCCCTCAAAAATGGTAGTTACCCTGAAATCTCTCATTCTCTTCTCATAGGGCTGCGTGGCAAGGTACCCTGAACCTCCCGCTACTTGGAGAGCATCGTAGACTGTATTCCATCCCCTGGTGGTGCCGAATAATTTGCAGTGGGAACTCTCAATGGCAACCAGTGCTTTGGGATTGTCCTCCAGCATTCCGGCTGTGAAAGCTGTCATGGCTGAGGCCACGTAACTGTCAACCCTGGCCTTCACCATCTTTTCTTGAATGAGTTCGAAGCTATTGATCTCCACTCCAAACTGTCTCCTGCGTGCAGACTGTTTTTCCATGTCCCGCATCGACTGGTTCATGGCGCCAACAGATCCTGCCCCGAGGGCCAGTCTACCGTAATTAAGGATACTCATGGCAATCTTGAATCCCTCTCCTGGCTGACCCAAAAGATTTGCCACTGGTACCCTGACGTCCTTGAATTGAATGGCTGCCGTAGAACTTGCCTTGAGCCCCATTTTGGGCATATCTTTACCAATTTTCACTCCATCCCAAGTGGTCTCTACGATGAAAGAGCCCATGAAACCTGGCTTTTCCGAATCAAGCTGGGCAAAAACCGCAAGACCACCAGCGTAGTTTGCGTTGGTAATGTATGTCTTTTGACCATTCAAAATGTAGTACTTGCCATCTTCAGAGAGAACGGCTCTACTTTCGATATGTTTGGCATCCGAGCCTATTTTCGGTTCAGTCAGGGCGTACGAAAAAATCATCTCGCCGGATGCTGCCGGAACGAGGTATTTTTCCTTTTGCGCTTCATTGCCGAAAAGCACAATACCTTTACAGCCAATGGAAAGATGGGCTAGAGAAATAATTACCAGGGCCAAATCCTTGCCGGCTATCTCTGCTACCACCTTCAAGTACTGCCTGAGACTCAAGCCAACTCCGCCGTACTTTTCGGGGATGTTGAGTCCGAAAAAGCCGATCTTCTTCAACTCTTCCAACAACTCCGTCGGGATGGTTCCCTGTTGTTCTAAATAGGAGGGTGGATATTTCTTCGTGACTTCAAGATATTTGCTAACGATCTCCCTTGTTTTTTCGTCTTCTTCCAGTCCTTGGAAGGAATGGAACCGTTCCATATCCATAGAGCCGAAGTAGATATTTCCCAAGAAGCTTTCGAGATTCATGCCCAACTCCTTTGCGTCTAAACACTATAGAGCGAGAATAAGTAGCCGACAGAATACGAGGCATCGACTCCATGCTGTATGGTCGCTGTTGATGTTTCAATCATTACAAGAAGATGTTGAATGCCCGAAGTGAAGATTCCGTGCATGAGAGGGAGCTGAAACTATGGAGTACTGGAGCAATAGAGATTGCAGATTGAGGATTGAAGATTGGGAAAACTCAAGTTTCTAGTTTACTACAATCTGAAATCTAAAATCTAAAATCAACAATCGTTCGAGCTCCATCACTCTAAGAAACGCTGGTCGCCGGTCTGGCGAGGTTATAGTTATATGTATTGAACCAAGATACAAAACACGGTCGTAGTGAGTATCCCCAGGGGATAGAGGCTGGCCTTGTTGAAAAGGTTGATCGCTTTGCTGGCGTCATCATCTGACAGAAACCTTCGAAGAGGAAACAAGAGGAAGAACAGTCCGGAAAGAATCGCACCTGCGATATATACTCCCTTCAGCTTGAGCGGTGAAAGAAAGACCAGGCCGAGACCGAGGGCAGAACTGGCGATGAGAGCTGCAAAAATCATTATCACTGAAAAGCTCGGCCCGTAGACTACAGGGATAGTTCTTGCCCCAAGTCTTCCGTCTTCCTGCATGTCCACGAGATCGTTGGGAATGTTTTGTCCCCCCACCTCCCAGAGCGCTATCCAGATGAAAACAACGATTACCAATTGAGGCTGTGGTTTTGGGTTTACCGCAAAGATGGCTGCCAGTGCTCCAAGATTTTTTGCCGTTGCAGCGATGAGTATCTTCCACTGACTCACCTTGTACAGTCTGCAGTAAACTACCTCCAGAAGGGCACCTATAACAAAAATAAATGCACATACAGGATTCAGCAGCGCAGCCCCTACAAGGGCGATAAGTCCCCAAAAAAAGGTCCATATCACACCACTTGCCAGGGGTATGAGTCCTTGAGCAAGGGGGTGGCGGACAAAGATGCAGTCTAGATCAAAGCAGGCTGGCTCCTTGAGAAGCTCTCCCATCCTTTGCCGATCTAGCTCATGGTCTGTCAAATCGTTCAAGGCATATATGCAGGTATATCCTGCAAAGACTGTAATCATGCCTAGTAGGATAGTGGAAAGGGGTGGCAACTTGCCTAGACACAATAAGGCCGCTGCCATTGGGGTGGCCAGGTCAATTAGCAGATGTGGCGTTCTGGATAAAGCCAGATAGAGCCTCAATTGCTGGGATTTGGCTGACAATTGCACACTCATATGGGTTTTATCTTGATTCCTCTCTTCGATACTCTGTGAAAGTAAAGAATCCCAGTCTGGCCACCGGCTAGCAATGGAGCATTCAAAAAACTAAATTCCAAGCATCAAATCACAGCGTTTGAGGTGTCGGGTGTCAGGTGTCAGGTGTCAGGAAAAAGAGAGATAAAAGCTGAAACCTGAACACTGAAACCTGAAACCTCAGTGAGGGAAGGTCATTTTTGCTCCAAACCAGCCAAGAACTGCTACTAAAACTGGCAATGTCAAACTAAGGACAAGGTAGACAAGCCTGGCTCCACCGGGCTGCAACATAATTTCAGGCGACAAGGTTCTCCACAAGAAAATGACCAGAATGAGAGTAATGAGAATGAGCGAACCGAAGATCTTTATCGCTATTATCTTCGACCACTTACCAGCATAATTGAGCCACCAGTTATAAGGACCAGTGAGCATGGCAACCGGTGCGACCACCAGCCCGGCCACCAGAACATGAAACGCAGTTGTCTCCAGGCTTTTGTCTCCGGTCACCAGATAGAGGATGTTGAGAACGGGAAAAAACATCAGAAAGGCAATGGGGAAGTGGACGGTCATTGGATGAGGATGGCGGCGTAACATGGGAATCTTGCGAAAAACCGCCAGGAGAAGGTCGGGAACATGTTCATCCATTGGATCTTTTGCTGGCTTCAGAATTCCAACTTGCCGAAATCTTTCGAAAACCTCTATGCTATGCGGAGCGCCTCCGATCTCCTCAGTCAGATCAGTTCCCGCCTGATGCCTTCGCATATGGCTGCCGGTTTTCCACAATTTGCTTTCTGAGAGATCATACACTTTGTCATCGTGAGCTATATATACCGGCTGTCCATTTTCACCGTTGAATTTGACAAGCTCTTCGCGGCTGAATTCTTTCAACTCATCTTGCATGTTGCATCCTCTGGTCCCAGCAGAAAATCCCTGTATCCCGTGC
>JAUVTM010000052.1 GCA_030601545.1 Syntrophobacterales bacterium | reverse complement strand
AGTGGCGCCCTCATTGTTGAGATTGTCCGTGGCGGTCCGGCGCATAAGGCAGGCTTGCGTGGCGGCAATCGGAGAGTTCGATTGGGTAATCGGATTCTGATTGCAGGTGGCGATGTGGTGGTAGCAGCAGACGGCAAGCCTGTTGGTACGGCTGACGGTCTCATCCGTATAATCAGAGAAAAGCGCCCGGGTGACCTATTGCGGTTGGAGGTCTACAGAGGCGGCTTGCATCGCCGCGATGTCCTGGTACGGCTTGAGGAACGACCGAAGAGAAGATAAGAGGACTGAAAAGTGCCCGAGTTACCTGAGGTGGAAGTGATCCGCCGCGGCCTCACTCCCCATTTAGTGGGGCGCACAATCAATCGCGTGGTGGTCAGTAATCGGAGGTTGCGGCTTCCTGTACCCCGGGCCAAGCTGAACCTCTGGATACAAAGCGATCGGGTAAAATCCGTGGATCGCCGGGCCAAGTACCTGTTGGTAAAAATGAACAGCGGAGCCATGATGGTGCTGCATCTAGGGATGACCGGCCGTCTGGCTTTCTTTGCCAACGGAGCTCCCCGAGCCGCTCACGACCATCTTCGCTTTGAGTTGGACAGTGGCTTGGAACTTCGCTTCAATGACGTACGGAGATTCGGCTCAGTGCAGGTACTTAGCCCCGAGGATGTTGCGGGGACGCAGATATTTGCTGGTCTGGGACTCGAGCCGCTGGGGCCTGATTTGTCGAGCGACTATTTACTGGAGCGGGCCCGGAGCAAGGTCAGGCCTATTAAGAATTTCCTCATGGATGCGAACGTGGTGGTAGGCATTGGAAATATCTATGCGAATGAAATCCTTTTCGCCGCTGGCATCAAACCCTCACGTGGTGTGGGGACTCTCGGAAAACCGGCATGGGAAAGGGTGATTCAGGCCTGTCGGCAGGTGCTGGAACGGGCCATTGCCTGCGGGGGTACAACCATTTCGGATTATGTTAGCAGTAGTGGCGAAACAGGCTATTTTCAGTATGAGCTCAGAGTCTACGGTCGTGAAGGGGAGGTGTGCAAGCGCTGTAGCAGCCTGATCAGCCGCCAGGTTCTTGCCGGCCGTGCCACCTTCTACTGTCCGTTGTGCCAGAAATAGTTTAGGTGCCCTAGAGGGGCAGTCGAAATCACGAGCCCTTATGACCTCACAGAGCCAAAAGACATTGCGGCTGTTTTTTTGGCTCGGGCACCGTCCGTAGTCAGTTGTCCGTAGTCCGTTGCAGGAAAACGCATAGCGCAGATCTGTAATCGAGAAACGCCATGTGGGCGCTATGCGTCATGCTGCGAGCGAAGTGAGAGGCAACTGACCACTGACAACGGACCACTGACACTTCTTCTACAATCGAATGAATGTTGAGTGTTCTTGCCTCGCAAGACTCTGCGGCGTCAGGGTCAAACGAGAGTAGGTGAGAAGAAGTTCTATGAAATTCCCTCGACCACGTCGAAGACGCACTTTGGTCCTAGCAGGCTTGATTCTTCTGGCTGGGATTGTGTGCGGCTCGGCACTTGGGGCTTTTCTGACCCTCAGCCATGACCTTCCACACATCCAAGAGCTGGAGAATTTTCGTCCCAGCTCCGTGACCAAACTATTGTCTGCAGAAGGTAAAGTAATAGACGAATTCTTTGTTGAGAAGCGTGTTCCTGTGGATCTGGAAGAGATCCCCCCTTATCTCAGGCAGGCGATTGTTGCTACAGAGGACAGACGTTTTTACGAGCACGCTGGTCTGGATTGGCGCGGCATTGGTCGAGCTCTTCTCAAGGACATCAGGGCAGGTCGCTTCAAGGAGGGGGGGAGCACCATAACCCAGCAGCTAGCCAAAGTATTGTTTCTGAACCCCGAGAAAACCATAACCCGCAAGCTCAAAGAGGCCTTACTGGCCTTGCAGATCGAGAGACGCTATCGCAAGGATGAAATCCTCACCCTCTACCTGAACCAGATATATATGGGTGGTGGTGCCTATGGAGTGGAAGCCGCGGCCAATGGGTATTTTGGCAAGCATGTCTGGGAGCTGGGCCTGGCCGAGTGTGCCCTCATCGCCGGTTTGCCCAGGAGGCCTACCTTTTACTCCCCACTGGTCAATCAAGACAGAGCTGTTGCTCGCCGGGCTATCGTTCTAAGAAACCTCCTCGATACAGGATACATCACCGAGGAACAATATCAGCAGGCAGTTAAAGAACCCTTGCGCTTGGCGTCCAGATCCAGTGCGGGGACCATGGCGCCTTACTTCGTGTCCTTTGTTCGTCCACAGCTGGAGGAAATCCTGGGGGAAAACCTATTGTATCGGGGTGGTCTTACAATCCAGACCACTATCAAAGAGCACTGGCAAGGGGTGGCAAGAGAAGCATTGCAAAATGCACTTGCGGCGCTTGAGGCTCGCCACCGGACGGAGGATGAAGGAACGGAGCAACCCCAAGGGGCGGTGATAATTTTGGACGCTCACACTGGAATGATCAGAGCAATGGTGGGCGGCCGCAACTATGAGAGCAGCCAGTTTAACCGAGCAACCCAGGCCTACCGGCAGCCGGGTTCAGCATTCAAACCGATCATCTATGCTTACGCGCTGGAAAAGGGCTATACTCAGGCAGACCGTATCTGGGATGCGCCCGTTTCTTATCCCCAGGCGGGAGGAAAAGTATGGGAGCCGCAAAACTATTCCGGCCGCTTTGAGGGTGAGATCACCCTGAGAAAGGGACTGGAAATTTCGGAAAACATTGTGACCATAAAACTTCTGGAGCGGCTGGGGCCAAGTCCAGTAGTTGATTTTGCTCATCATCTGGGAATCGGAAGCGTTCTGCGTTCCAACCTGTCCCTGGCCCTGGGAACCTCTGAGGTGACCTTGTTGGAACTGGCTTCTGCCTACCAGGTTTTCGCTAATGGGGGCATATGGGTTGAGCCATCAGGCATAGTTGAGGTCCTAGACCACAATGGCAGGTCGTTATGGAAGCCTGTTCCGGCCAGCAGGTTGGTGCTCAGTCAGGAGAGCAGTTACATTCTGACAGATATGCTCAAAGGAGTGATCCAACGGGGCACAGGCAGAGCAGCAAGGCATCTGGCCTGGCCGTTGGCTGGTAAAACCGGCACCACTGATAAGAGCAAAGATGCGCTATTCGTGGGGTACTCACCAGCCCTGGTTACGGCTGTCTGGGTTGGCAAAGACAGTGGGCGGTCGTTAGGCGAGAAAGAGACCGGCGCCAGGGCGGCACTTCCCGTCTGGCGTGCCATCATGGAAAAGGTGCTTCCTGAAACACGCCCAGAAGATTTTGAAAAACCTGAAGCGATTATATCGGTACGGATGGATGTGCGAAGCGGTCTTCTGGCCAACGGAGAGTGCGAGGAGGTTGCTGAGGCTGCCTTCATCAAGGGCACTGAACCTACCGAATACTGTCCGGACGGCAGGGATCAGCAGTTAGAGAAATTCCACTAATTGGAAATGAATAAACCCGCCTTTCAAGTGTATGGTCTGGGTCAGAGTTGCCTGGATTATCTGGGGAAAGTAGAAACCTACCCCCCACCTGATGTGAAATACGAATTTACCGATATGGTAATCCAGGGTGGGGGGCCAGTGGCAACAGCTCTGGTTGCCCTGTCACGGTGGGGTATTTCCTGTACCTTTACTGGCGTGTTGGGCGATGATCAATTTGGCACCTTGATCAAGGCATCACTGGATGAAGAAGGTGTGGATACCAGCGGTATCCTGGTCAGAGAGGGATCTGATTCTCAGTTCGCCTTCATCTTGGCGGAGCCTGGCGTGGGCAGAAGAACAATTTTCTGGCGCAGGCCCACAGGTCCCCCTCCAGGTCCTCATGAGCTAGATTACAACAGCATTCGTACAGTTGAAGTCTTCCATACAGATGGTTTCTTTATCGAGGCATCGTTAGCTGCTGCAAAGGTGGCTAAGGAGGCGGAGGTCAAGGTTGTTGTGGATGGAGGCTCCCTCCGAGAGGGAATGCTCGATTTGGCGCGACTGAGCGACTATTTCCTGGCGTCTGAAAACTTCTCCGAGGCCTTGGTAGGCGAAGGCAAACCATTGGATGCTTGTCATAAGCTGGCCGAGCTCGGTCCTCGCGTTGTTGGGGTAACTCTGGGGCCGAGAGGTTATGTTGCTCTCGCTGAAGGCAGGATAATAGAACGGCCTGCCTATCCGGTGAATCCAGCCGACACAACGGGTTGTGGCGATGTCTTTCATGCCGGCTTTACGTACGGGTTGGTTAAAGGCTGGGAAGTGGACAAGTGTCTGGATTTTGCGGCGTGGGCTGCGGCGATGGTAAGCCTCAAACTCGGAGGACGAACCTCCATCCCGTCACTCGAGCAGGTGAAGGAAAAGGGCTGGTAGCCTGGCTGTAGGAAAAACGCTACAGGCTATTTGGGGGAGAAGAGATGCGAGAGGAAATCAGGGCATTCATTGATGGCTGGAAGGACTCCCCTCAACAGATCAGAGATAGTTTTGTGCGGCTTAAGGACCATCTCGCCGCAAAGGGTTCCCTTATTTACACCTTTAAAGCCAGGCCGGGTGTGAGTTATTCCCTGCGGGTAAAGCACATGCTCCAGCAATCAAGAGAGCTGTTTGTAATTATGGACGTTATCGACGACGATCCCGAAAGCAGGTGGCTCTCAGTGTGTTTTTACCCAGACATGATCAACGATCCAGAAGAAAGAGGGAATATAATTCCATTGGGTTTGCTTGGTGAAGACGGCTACTGTTTTGATTATGATGAATGGGACGAAGAGTTTCTTCGATACCTGGAAACAAGGTTGGATGAAGCGCACAAAAGAGCTTCTCAGGAGGCAGCGGGCAGGTAGCAGCAGGCAGCACCATCCATGTCATTCTGAGCGACAGCGAAGAATCTCCTGGGTGGAGCCGCCTTCTGAGATTCTTCGTCGCCTGTCGGCTCCTCAGAATGACAGTGAACGGAGAATCGCTCAATTTAGGAGCTTCTCAGGAGAAAGAAAATGAGTCAGATCAAAGTTGAGCATGAACCCAGTGAGAAGCGTTTAAATGAGTTGGGCGTATCCAGTTGGGCAATTTGGACAAAAGAGGTGTCTGAATTCCCCTGGCAATATGATGCCCAAGAGACCTGCTACCTCTTGGAGGGCGATGTGGTGGTAACTCCTGATGGTGGTGAGCCAGTTGAGATCAAAAAGGGTGATCTGGTGACTTTTCCCAAGGACATGAAATGCAGGTGGAACATCCGCAAGGATGTCAGAAAACACTACATTTTTGAGTAGATGAACTTCAAAGACTACTTCTCCAAACAAGCATCTGAGTACACGAGATACAGGCCGCACTATCCCGAAGCAATGTTCGAATACTTGGCCACACTCGTTTCCAGTCGTCAAAGGGCATGGGATTGTGCCACCGGCAGCGGTCAGGCAGCCCTTGGACTGACACCTTATTTTGAAGAAATCATAGCCACCGACGCCAGCGAGAAGCAGATTGCCAATGTTTTTGAGCACAAAAAAATAACCTACTTTGTCGCTCCAGCCGAAAAGACAGGAATCGAATCTGATTCAGTTGATCTGATTGTGGTGGCCCAGGC
This sequence comes from Syntrophobacterales bacterium, assembly GCA_030601545.1. Taxonomy (GTDB): domain Bacteria; phylum Desulfobacterota; class Syntrophobacteria; order BM002; family BM002; genus BM002. The sequence goes on along the minus strand of JAUVTM010000052.1, from coordinate 4,607 downwards.
ACTACACTGGTTCGATCTGGATAGGTTTTATGCAGAAGTCAGAAGAGTTTTGCAAGAAGGAGGAGTGCTCGCCGTCTGGTCTTACAGTCTCCTCCGTATATCTTCTGCCATCGATAGAGTGCTTGACCAGTTTTATACGAATGTGGTTGGACCATTTTGGCCCCCGGAAAGAAAGCTTGTTGACGATAAGTACCAATCCATTCCATTTCCATTCGAGGAACTGGTGGCACCATTGTTCAAGATGGAGGCCAGCTGGAACCTGGATCGTCTTGTTGGCTACCTAGGAACATGGTCTTCTGTACAGAAGTTCAAAGACAAGCACAACACTAATCCCATTGAGATCGTTATAAGAGACTTGAGAAGGGCTTGGGGGCGTCCTGAAGATGAGAAAGAGATACACTGGCCGATTAATATGAGAGTAGGGAAGGCAAAAGGAGCATAGCGCTAAGCGCAGAGCGTTCAAAACGGATCAAGAGGTCAAGAAATATCACTCTAACCTCCTGTCTGACCTAAAACTAAAACCAGCAATATTTTAGGAGTGTCAATCATCTAAGTGACTTAATTATTTTTAACGCTATGCGCTCTGCTCTATGCGCTATGCGTTTCCTTGCAACGGACCACGGACGACGGACTCCGTAGGATAGAGATAAACCTTTATGCTTAAAAGCAGGAGGTAAGTTTGAAAACACTGATGACTCGTGCCCTCGATTTGGCCCAGTCGGCTGGCGCGCAGTATGCAGATATTCGGGTGGTAGAAAATCGTACAGAAAGCATTCAGGTGAAAAACGGGGTTGTCGAATCGATAAACTTCTCAGACTCTATGGGCTTTGGCATCCGCGTTTTGGTTAACGGAGCCTGGGGCTTCTCTTCCAGCCGTGAGTTGACAACGGAGGAAATTGACCGCGTTAGCAAACAAGCCCTGGAAATCGCCCTCGCCTCAGGGCTTGTGCGTGGTGAGAAAGTGGATCTCGGCCCACCCGTATCCAGTCAGGGTAAATATGTAACCCCGGTGACAATAGATCCTTTCACCATCTCCTTGGGAGACAGGTTGGGAGTGCTCCTGGCTGCTGACGCTGAGATGGCCCGGGTGGATGGTGTCCGCGTAAGACAGGGTAATCTGGTTCTTATCCGAGAAAAGAAATGGTTTGCTAACACCGAGTCCGCTTTTACTGAGCAGACCATCATTGAAACCGGGGGCGGGATTGTTGCCACTGCAGTGGGCGATAGTGAAGTGCAGACACGTTCCTATCCCAATTCTTTCGGCCGCCAGCAAGTCACAGGTGGCTGGGAGATGGCGCTCAAATGGGATCTGCCCGGCAATGCTGAGCGCATTGCCAACGAGGCTGTTGAGCTCCTGACCGCGGAACCCTGTCCAGCCGATACTACCACCACAGTAATTTTGGCCGGCGACCAGGTTGCCCTTCAAGTCCACGAGTCTTGTGGTCATCCGATTGAGCTCGATAGAGTCTTTGGCAGTGAAGCTGCCTATGCCGGAACGTCTTTTCTCACTCAAGAAAAACTGGGCAACTTCCGCTACGGATCTGAACTGGTTAACATCACCGCAGATAGTGTGAGTCCCTATGGTCTCGGCACTTTTGGATGGGACGATGAAGGAGTGGAAGCGCAATCTGCGCCCATTGTTAAAGAGGGTAATTTCGTTGGCTATCTGATGTCGCGTGAGACCGCCTCAAAACTGGAAAAGGTTTCCAATGGGTGCATGCGGGCCTCTTCCTGGAACAGAATTCCGCTTATTCGCATGACCAACGTTAGCCTGGAGCCCGGTGAATGGGAGTTGCAAGACTTGATTGCAGACACCGACAACGGCATCTACATGGCGACCAACCGTTCGTGGTCCATAGACGACAAACGTTACAATTTTCAGTTCGGCACTGAAATAGGCTATGAGATCAAGAATGGTACATTGGGCCGCATGCTTCGCAATTGCACCTACACTGGTATTACGCCCGAGTTTTGGTACAGTTGTGACGGTGTATGCAATAAGAATCACTGGAATATGTGGGGGACGCCCAACTGCGGTAAAGGACAACCCTCCCAGATCGCTCATACTGGTCACGGCGCGGCCCCCGCTCGATTCAGGAACGTAAGAGTAGGGCTTTATAAGCCAACTTGAGGTCAGATAACGGACGGTGGAGTAGTTTAAGCGCGGGTACTCAGCAAAAGAGAGCATAAAGGAAAAACCATGTTTGGGAGAGAGAAAGCTAAAGATATAGGCGAGGATGTTCTCCGGCGTGCCGGGAAAGATGCTGCCGAAGTCATACTTTCATTCGAGGATCAGAGTCTGACGCGTTTCGCCAACAACTACATCCACCAGAATGTTGCTCAACGCAATGTCACCCTGATGGTTCGCCTGCTGCGGGGCAAAAGGATGGGTTTGGCAACCACGAACCGACTGGATGGACATGGATTGGACATCTTGGTGGAAAGAGCTCGCGCCAATGCGAAGATCAGCCCTGAAGATCCGGATTATCCTGGGCTGCCCGAGCTAGCACAATATGTTGCTGTGGATGCTTTTGATCAAGCCACGGCTGGATATTCACCCCAAGAACGTGCCAAAGTTGTGGGCACGGCATGTCGTTTGACCGGGGAGAAAGGATTAAACGGCTCGGGGCTCTTCTCCACTGGCACCAACGAGATCGTTGTTGCCAACACGCTCGGACTGTTCGGTTATCATTCCAGTACAAACGGAGATTTTCAGATTGTGGTGGCGGCAGAAGACGCTTCAGGCCGAGAACAGGGGTCGGGGTGGCGGGTAACAGATATCCCGACAGAATCCTTGGCGCGGGCCGCGATTCAAAAAGCTGAAGATGGGATCAATCCACACCAGATCGATCCCGGTGAATACGGTGTTGTCCTGACACCATATGCAACCGAAGATCTTCTCAACATGCTCAATTACTACGGCATGGGGGCGCAAGCAGTGTTGGAGGGGCGTTCGTGGATGAATGACCGCATGGGAGAGAAGGTCATGAGCGAGTTGGTTGATATTCGGGATGATGGTTTGGAGCCGGAAGGTGTTCCCATGCCTTTCGATTTTGAGGGTGTGCCCAAACAAAGGGTAGACGTAGTTGAGAGAGGTGTGGTGCAAGGCCCGGTATATGATCGTATAACAGCCCGGAAAATGGGCAAGACCACAACCGGCCACGCGCTGCCGCCAACCATGCGCTCCCTGGGACCGATAGCCACCAATCTCTTTATGTCCCCGGGCAAAACCAGCACTGAAGCAATGATCCGTTCAACCGAACGCGGTCTCTACATCAGCCGCTTCTGGTACACTCGTCTGGTCCACCCACGGGACTGTGTGATAACTGGCATGACCCGCGATGGAGTGTTTTTCATTGAGAATGGGGAATTGGCTTATCCGGTAAAGGATCTGCGCTTCACCCAGTCATACGTTGAGGCATTGGCGAAGGTGGAAACCGTGGGTAAGGAGACACGCTTGCTCATGAGTGAATTTGGCGGCCAGGCGACACGGGCCCCGGCTTTGAAGATCAGTGAGTTTAATTTTACTGGTTTGACCGTCTGAATATCCGGGCTACTAACGCAAAGCCTCCCTGAGTGCCTCTGTCAATTCTACTATGATTCTTGCCATTTGATGGTACTGGACAAACATATTCATCTGGAGTTCGATTAATTCCTCTTTGCTCAATGTCTCAAGTTCACTTTTCACTAATTCGGCATTGAACTCCTTTGCGCTTAACCGTTCAAATGTGGCCAAATCCTGCTCAACCATCTCCAGAGTTTTTTCTGGGCCTAGCTGATTTTCCATGTTTCTACCCTTACCCTCGTTTTTAAAGTTCTAATTGTGAAAATATAGCGAAAAAAAGCCCCCACCAACCCGGCGCACTTGGGTCGATGGGGGCTAGGGGCACCGGGCGAGGCGATGATGAGTATCATCGTGGTCCCCGCCCAATTTTTTGTTTATCACAAGTGGATAAAACATGTCAAGAATTCATAAAATGTCCCACCTTTACTCCCACCGGCAAATCTCTTACCATAGATTAGCCCGAATATTTCACGAATCGTCTGCTACGACCGCGGATATAAGCGTCCTTCCGGGCGTCCTCGGGTGTCGGACCCTACGACGTACTGTACAAGTACGCCTCGGATCCAATCCCGCGGTACCGCGGGACGGTTGCCCGGTGGCACGCCCATCTTCACGGTCTCGCGACGACAATTCATGAAATATCCGGGCTAAGGGTTTCTCAAAAGACCACAAAAATACTCCGCTTTGCTCGTGCCTGAACCGCATTTCTCTCGTGGGGAGGAGACAGTGGGACATAAGATCATAATGAGATTTTTTCTTATCATTGCAATAATGATGGAGATAGTTTTTCCTTGTAGTATTCCGGCTAAAGAAATCAAGTTCCAAGCCACTATATTTCTCATACAAGGAAAGCCAATATTTATAGAAGACTTTAATTTTAATGGTGAACATTTTTACTACGCTATCCAAAAGGGAAAGAGAATCAAGTTGCCATTCAAGGATATCAAGACAATCAGATTCTTAAATCCTGGCAAGAATTATAAGACAGAGGTCGTTTTTAAAGATGACACAAAGAATACTTATGTTTTGAAACCCGCTGCGA
>JAUVTM010000152.1 GCA_030601545.1 Syntrophobacterales bacterium | reverse complement strand
CAGTTTCAGGGAACTCATAGAAGAAACAGACTGGGACAGGTATGGTACCGGGCGCAATCCCAAATGCGGCCAATGCATGCTCCATAGTGGATTTGAGCCGAGTGCGGTGAACGACATGCTTACACATCCTCTGAAAGCCCTATGGGTCTCCCTCCGCGGGCCACGTACATATGGCCCCATGGCGCCCGATTTATCTATGGAGGGTTCTGCAACTAAATCTAACCCGGACATTTCATGAATTACTGTCGCGAGATCGCGAAGATGGGCGTGCCACCTGGCAACCGTAGGGTGTTGGTTCCGAGGCGTACCTGAAGGGTACGTCGCAGGGGCCGACACCCGAGGACGCCAGGAAGGACGGCCATATCCGTGGTCGCAGCAAGTAATTCATGAAATATCCGGGTTAAGGGAACGTAAGCTACTCAAATCTGGTGTATTTGTCAACAGCTAACCACTCCAAATGAGACGTCAACTTGGCAATAGCTTCATTGGGTTTCTATCTTGACGACAATTTTTTCCCGTATTTCTCTCCCATTCTGCCTGACGACGAGAAACATGCCGTTTTCCCCGGCTGGTAGTGCGCCTCGCGTGTACTTAAGACCTGTTGTTGTCCCCATTTTAGATCTGCCAACCAAGCTCTTAGGGAAGATCACTGCTGTAAGAGTATCACCTGCGGATACCGGGACAAGAGGCTCGTTTCTGATTTTCTTCAACGCCTCCCAGTCAACACCTTCCCAGAGGAAGCGGCCACCTCTGCGGCCATTTAAGAGGTAATATGTGTTTGCCCAGTCAACATGCAAATCTTTCTTTGTCTTATTGGTAAAGACAAAACGAAAAGAGGTAAAAAAGTTTTGGCCTTCTTGAAGCTGGGGTTCAAGCTCGACATTGAAATAGTCATTACTCATCTTTTGCACTGCTGGGCTGCTTGAATAAACCTCCACAGCGGCGCAGCCAGTCACGGTAAGGGCTAACCAGATAAAGATGATACCCCACGCACATTGCTTATGCATCATTTCACCTCCGCGTCAATGTCCCTTAATTCAACATCGAAAACCTGGTCCTCAGGGCCAGTCTCAGATCCCGCCCTGCGGGGGTCAGAGTTCAATGGCTTTCCCGGTAAAGATTGCGAGCTGTCTTGGAGTACTGGAGTATTGCATAATATCAAATTACAAGCACCAAGTCCTAGGGTTTTAGGTGTCGGGTGTCAGGTGTCAGGTGTCAGGAAAAGAAACATAGAAGCTGAAACCTGAACACTGAACACTGAAACCTTATCAACCCAAAAAAGAAGAAGGGCATCCAGTCTATCCAAAACGAGATGCCCATCATGAGTGTGCTGATAGCCTGTTCTGATCCGAATTAGAGTTTTTGAACGTTCTTGGCCACAGGCCCCCGGTCGCCCTCTTCCACCTCAAAGGTCACCTGCTCGCCTTCTGCGAGAGATTTGTAACCAGGCATGTTGATAGAAGAGTAGTGAACGAATATGTCCTCACCATTTTCCTGCTCGATAAAACCGTAGCCTTTCCTGTCATTAAACCACTTTACCATACCGTTTGCCAAAACGCTGACCTCCTTTTTCAAGATTAACCTATAACGTTCCAGCCTTCAGGTCGCCGCTTTGGCCAAGGAAGCAATCCTTTGAAGCGAGATCGACCCACTTTGAGAAATCGGCGATTATCAACGCGAATTTAATACATGGCTTTGGGAAAAATCAAGTGAAAAAGTTAAAGAATTCCATGCGCATGAGGTTGGAGAATAAACCCAGCATGCCCGCACCTGATGCTGGGGGTTACCCATCAATCAGTCGCCTGGGCAGCGGCTGATTCCCCCTCATACATCCAGTTGTCCATGCCCCCCGAGAGCGTCTTGACACGTTTGAAACCACGCATGGCCAGGATTCGGTTGCCAAAGTAAGAGCGAAATCCCTGGGCACAATACAAAATGGTTTCTTTCTCAGGATCCAGTTTCTGCAACTGCCTTCGGAGAAGATCTATGGGGATATGGAGGGCACCTGGCAAGGGTCCTCTTTCCTGCAATTCCAATCTCGTGCGGACATCCACCAGCACAAAGGATTCTCCCGCATCCATTTTCGCTTTGAGTTCGTGGGGGCTGATGGGATCCCAGTCACCTTGATAATAATTCTGGCCTACCGCACCAGCAATTATCACTGGATCCCGGGCCGCTGAGTAGGGAGGGGCATAGGCCAGGTCAAGTTGGAGGAGATCCTCCAAGCGCATTTGATGGTAGATGGCGGTGGCGAAAACGTCTACACGCTTGTCCACTCCCTCCTCCCCAATAACCTGGGCCCCCAGGAGTCTACCGCTCTCTCGTTCGGTCACGGTTTTAATATTGACAGGCTTGGATCCTGGATAGTAGCCGGCGTGGTGGCCGGGTTGCACATAAAGGGCCAGAGGTGAGTACCCTTCCGCTATCGCTTCCCTTTCAGACAGGCCGGTCTTTGCCACGGTCAGGTCGAAGACCTTGACGATGACGGTGCCGGTAAAACCTTGGACCGCAATGCGGCGACCAAGGGCGTTGGCCCCGGCGGCGCGTCCTTCTTTGTTTGCCGCTGAGCCCATGGGCGTGAGTACCGGCTTGCCGGTCACCACGTTCATGGTTTCGATACAGTCGCCTGCAGCAAAGATATCAGGGTCACTGGTCTGCATGAACTCGTTGACCTTGATCCCGCCGGTAACACCGAGTTCCAGGTCTGCATTCAGGGCAAGATCAACGTTGGGCCTGACACCAATCGCCACCAGAACCAGGTCAGTGGGGATTTCTCCACCTTTGTCGGTTCGCACTAACCCTTGGCCGTTCTGCTCATGTACTGACTGTAAACCTTGTGAAAGACAGAGATTGATGCCTTTCTGATGCATATGCCAGCGGACCCTTTCAGCCATCTCCCAATCCAAGAAGGTGAGTAACTGCGGGGCAAGTTCCACTACGGTGGTTTCGAGTCCTTTTAGAGCAAGATTCTCCACAGCCTCAATACCTATAAGGCCGCCGCCGATTACCACGGCCCTGCGGGGATTCTTGTTTTGGAGGTAGCTGAATATGCGGTCGGTATCTTCAAGGGTTTTCAGATAAAAGACGAAGGGAAGGTCCATACCGGGTACCGGCGGTACTATGGGATGAGAGCCGGGGGCCAAGATCAAACGATCATAGGATTCTTCTTCCATTTGCCCCGTATTGAGATTCTTTACAATTACTTTTTTGCTGTTGCGGTCAATCTGAATGACCTCTCTACCGGTTCGGGCATCCACCTGGAAGCGACGGCGAAAGAACTCGGCAGAGGTGATGAGCAAATCTTCCCGCTTCTTGATGACGCCGGAAAGATAGTAGGGGAGGCCACAATTAGCGTAAGAGATATCAGGCCCCTTTTCGTACATAATGATCTCCACCTCCTCACTACAGCGCCTCGCCTTGGCTGCGGCTGAAGCACCTCCTGCCACACCTCCTACAATGACCAACTTCCGAACCTTCATACGTTACCTCCGAGATAGAACCCTAACGTTGCATACCTACACCGGCAAAAATCGCTGCGCTCGCGCGATAGCGCGCCATCTGCAGCTGTGCTCGCCTCAGACAGGACTTCACGTACAGTGAAGTACGCCTCGACCTGTCCGAGCCTGTGCGCAGCCACATCTGGCGCACTCTTGCGCGTTTTTTCTTGGTGTAGGTATGCAACGTTAGGGTTAAGTCAGTATAGAAAAGACCGCGATATTTTAACATAAACAATCGTCAAGACACAGACTTACCTTATTTGAATATCGAATAACGCCTATGTATTTAGCTCCGCACGATAACTACATGTCCCCTCTCGCCTCAAGAGACTGTGTCGCAATTCGTCACTTTCACTGGATTCCCCTTCGACTTAGCTCAGGGTGGTGAGCCTGTCGAACCACGGATCTCGCCCGCCTTTGGCGGACTCGTCCGGAATGACGGGTTCGGCGAATTGTGACATAGTTTCCAAGGGGAGAAGAGATTTTTGCGGAGTTAAGTGCATAGGCGTTTATCGAATATCGAACAAGGAATTTCGAACAGCAGAAGTTTTAGAAAAGAATAAGACAATGTTTTTTACTTCGATATTCTGCGGTTCCTTGTTCTGCGGTTCTGCTGTTCGTATTCTCGACGACTTGATAGCTGATAGTGGAATGCTGGGCGCCAACCGGGGAGAGCGCCCCGCAGCCTGGGCGAAGGTGGGTCCTCATAACCGATGATCAGGGGGGAGTGACTAGTTTTACTATGCATTTTCTTGTTTTTGTGATATAGAATTGACAAATAGAACACTCCGGAGCAGCTTCATATGAAAGAAGAAAGACAGTTCCCTCGCGCCAGCATCAATACACAATACTGTCTGATAGGCGATCGTGGTGCCGCCAAAGGAAAGGCCAAGAACATAAGCCCTGTTGGAGTTTTTGTCCGCACCGGTGAAAGTATGCACGTGGGTGATCGGGTGCAAATCAACGTTCATCTACCCCAATATCATGGCTCGGTTGTTTCCCGGGCTGAAGTCGTCTGGATATGCCCCAAGCACAAACCTTGTGGAGATCAAGGCGTGGGGTTGAAGTGGATCGAACTCAGCCGATCGGATGTTTTCAGGCTCGATAATTTTGTCCGTCACTGCCAAGAAGCGTAGTCTAACTCCGCCTGAAAGCACTCCCAGCAGTTATTGCTCATATCCCTTCCCTATAGGCTAGCGTGCGTTTTCCTCCTTTTAGAGAATCAGCCTGCGACACGCCAGATTAACCCCAGTGAATCCATGATTACAGCCGACCTTTACCTGAATAAAATCGATTTTCTCCAATATCTCCCGAGAACTGACTGTAAAGAGTGCGGGGAGGCTTCTTGCGCTGCTTTCGTAAAGCAAATGAAAAATGGACCCCGGACCCCGGAACACTGCCCCTCTCTAAAGGGCAACCAAATACGGGCTTTCCATCTGGCATTGACAGCCGACCAATTTCTTCCTCAAGTCCCTGCCCTGGAGCTACCACGCCCAGCCCCTACAGGGCTCACGGAGATTAACCAGGCTAACGAACGTAGTCTGCTACTCGTTTCAGGCAACAGCGAGTTTACCCAAGAAGTACTTACCTCCATTATGGCCTACACTCTTAGTCCCTTTTGGCTGCTCTTCGTTGATTGCCGCGGAGATACCGTTGATATGGCCATGCTTTACCAGTCATTGAAAGTAGAGAAGATAGTTGCCCTCCTGGAAAAATCACCGTTGAACCAAGGTAAGGCGAAGCGAGAGATGGTCCTTCCCGGATTCGCCTCCTCGTTACAGGAGCCACTGGCGCGGCAGACGGGGTGGAAGGTAAGGGTGGGTCCGATCTGCATTGCTGAGCTCCCGCTGTTTCTCGGCGACGACTGGGAGGTACC
>JAUVTM010000085.1 GCA_030601545.1 Syntrophobacterales bacterium | reverse complement strand
GCAGTTAAGCTAAATAGTTAAGACTTCCGACCTTCACTGGAGGCTCGACACTTGGTGTTGAATTAATGGGAGATTCGGTTGTATGGCTGCAGCAGCATATTCACGAGCACAGCCTCCTTTACTTCATAGCTCTCTACACTGTAGGGGGAAGGCCCGTAGCGATTCTAACCGCTAGCTTGTTCAGACTCAATCTTCTGTTCTTCTTCCCCCTTGTTATTTTTATGGACACCTTGCAGATTCCTTGCTTTTATTACCTGTACCAACACACATTTACCAGTGAACGGCTGCAACGGCTTAGTGGATATTTTCAGCGCAAAGGGAAGGTGGCAAAAAAGCGACGCTTTTTCCAGAGGCTGCAAGCTTTTGGTGATGTGGGAGTACTAATGCTTACCATGCTACCGATGAAGGGAGGCGGCATGTGGAGCGGAGTGTTTCTGGCCCACATCATTGGCGTGCCAAAGAAAAAGAGCTACACCCTGTTGATGAGCGGAAGTATATTGGGCAGTCTCATGTTTGTGGGTGTGGGTGATGGCCTCCTGCGGTTCTGGCACCTGATCGCCTGAGCTGAAAAGGACGTATTAGGCTTGAGGCATATATACCGGGTGGGTTCTTGATGGTTGTCGCCGGGATTTCCGGCAGTCCTGGGGCCGTGGAATACATTAATACATGGTAGGCTGGCTCTGCTTGGCAAGAGCGAATTTCAGTGCTAAACTCTCGTTGCCCTCAACATAAGCCCGGATATTTCATGAATCACTTGCTGCGACCACGGATATGGCCGTCCTTCCGGGCGTCCTCAGGTGTCGGCCCCTGCGACGTACCGTTCAGGTACGCCTCGGACCAATCCCGCGGTACCGCGGGACGGTTGCCCGGTGGCACACCCATCTTCGTGGTCTCGCGACAGCAATTCATGAAATATCCGGGCTAGTGAAATCTGGCTGAAAATTCGACAGTGAACTTCTGCTGTTTTGGAGGGGAACATTGAAAAAGAACGGCCATCGGCTGGAAGTGTACGTCATTAACATGCTCATGGCGTCTCTGGCCCATGTAACTAACGACAAACTATTCAAGCTCACCTATCGAACCATAGGTAGACTTGCCGAGAAGCTTGGCAAGAGGGACTACTACGTTCGCCGGATTCGCTGGGTCCTCGACCTTTTTGACCAGGGACACCCCGCTCTGGAATTTACCAAGAAAATCCTTCGCTCTCTCAATCCTCACCATCGCAAGACCATCATCCAGAGCTACGTCATCAACCAGCTCTTGGTAGGAACCAATAAACGCAAAGCCTTTGCTGAACAGCCTGGAGGCTACTATCCACCAGGATTCCTGGTTATCAGCCCGACCATGCGTTGCAACCTCAAGTGTTTCGGCTGCTATGCCGGTAGTTACCAGCAGACTGAGGAATTGAGTTTCGAGACCATAGACCGGATCCTCATCGAGGCCAAAGAAATGGGCATCTATTTCATCACTTTTTCCGGTGGTGAACCCTTCTTTCTGAAGCACATATTCGATGTCTTCGAAAAGCACAATGATATGTCCTTCCTGGTGTACACTCACGGGGGTCTCATTGATGAGAGAGTGGCGCAAAAGATTATCTCGGTGGGCAATGTCATTCCTTCCATAAGCATTGAAGGCTTCAGGGAAGCTACAGATCAGAGGCGGGGAAAAGGCCACTTTGACCGGGTCATGGCGGCCATGGACATGCTTCGTGATGCCGGCGTGCTTTTCGGCTACTCCGCCACCCAAACCAGGAAAAACCACGACTCCATCACCAGCGACGAATTCGTGGATTTTATGATTGACAAAGGCTGCCTTCTCGGCTGCTACTTCATGTATGTCCCGGTGGGAAGGGACCCCAAGACCGAACTGATGCCCACTCCGCAGCAAAGAGATTATCTCAGGGAGTCTCTGGGTCGTTGGCGCAACAGCAAGCCAATTCTATTCATAGATTTTTGGAACGATGCCCCGTGGGTGAATGGCTGCATGTCAGGCGCCCGCAAGTATGCTCATATCAATTCTAAAGGCGATGTGGAGCCCTGTGTTTTCTGCCATTTTGCCACTCACAATATCCACGAATACTCATTAAAGGAAGCTCTTAACTCGCCATTGTTCCAGGCGATAAAAGCCAAGATACCATATGATGAGAACTTGTATCGCCCCTGCATGTTAGTTGATCATCCCGAAGTGGGACGCGAGATGGCACTAAACCATGGAGCCTACTTCACCCACGAGGGAGCGGACTGCATCTTTACCGACCTGGCTGATGAAATCGATGAGTTCGCTGAATCTTACAAGTCTTTTGCTGACCCAGCCTGGCAGAAGCACCCCCAGTCTAAGCACTCGCGAGGAGAGTAGACATGAGGCCACACCAGCGGGCAAGGGTAAGCTTCGCCATCTTCATCTTTGCCCTCTTTTTCTGGACTACCTTTCAAGCATCGGTGCACGCTGCTGCTCGTTCCAGGATTGCCGTGGTGGATCTTGAAGCTCAAGGAGAGAAGGCCAAGTCTCAGGAACTCGGGAAGGTTGTCGCCCAGTGGCTCACCACTGCTTTCGTAAACCAGGGTCGTTTCGACGTCATTGAGCGACAAGCTCTGCAACAGATTGTCGAAGAGCAACAATTGGGAATGGCCGGGGTCATTGATGTGGATACCGCAACCCAATTGGGGCGGGTGTTGGGAGCCACCTACATAGTCACCGGCGCAGTTACCAGTCACCAACAAGGGTTAGATCTCAACGTTAAGATTATTGAGACGGAAAGTGCCGCCATCAAAGTGGCCGACCGGCTGGCGGCCGGAAGCGTTGGGGCTATGTCCAAAAAAATCCGTCTGTTCGTGGCCCAGCTGGTGAGCAAGTTCCCCTTGCGGGGATTCATCATCCACCAGAAGGGCAACACTTTCATCCTCGATTTGGGAAAATCTGCCGGGGCAAGAGTGGGCATGCAATTTAAGGTATACCGGGAAGGCGAGATCTTCAAACACCCGGTATCAGGTGAGATTCTGGGAGTTGAAAAGATTCCCACGGGTAAGCTTCAGGTGACTGAGATTCAGGAAAAGTTGGCCTTTGCCAGAGTGATCCAGCAAAAAACCGACGAGACTGTATCGGTGGGAAACAATATAGTTTCCATTGGAGCAGCCAAGTCCCGGATAAGCGGACCCATTATCGGTGTTCCATCTTCGCTGGGCACGAGCAGCAGCCTCCGTTTTGCCCGAGCCTGGGGCATGGTTGGCACAGGCACGGGAGATTTTCAAAAACCCTTCGGGATAGCGGCCGATGATTTTGGCAATGTCTATGTGGCGGATACCTATAACAGCCGGATTCAGGTATTTGACACCAGCGGTACCTACATGAAAAGTTGGGGACAAAAAGGAACTGGTTCCGGCAGTATGACACTACCGTACGATGTGGCCGTGGACAGTGAAGGCAACGTCTACGTTGCTGATACCTACAATCATCGAGTCCAGAAATTTGACGCCAACGGAGTTTTCCTCGGCCAGTGGGGCCAGAAAGGTAAGGGAAGTAGCGATTTTTATTTCTTGAGTGGAATTGCTGTGGGCCCGGACGGAGCCGTTTACACGGTTGACGCCAAAATGAACCGGGTTCAGGTGTTTGATAACCAGGGGAAGTTCTTGCGCTCCTGGGGCAGCAAAGGTAAAGGCAGTGGTTCTTTTGTTTCCCCCATGGGCCTCACTGTGGACGAAAGCGGCAATGTTTACGTAGCAGATAGCAAAATGCGAAGGGTGCAGAAGTTCGATTCCCAAGGCCGCTTTCTCGCCGCCTTCACCGACAGGCTGCACTATCCCGCTGATGTTGCCATTGACCAGTCCTCAGGGAATCTGTTGGTACTGGACGCCGCCACCGCCTTGATCTGGGAAATGAGCCCAACCGGACAGAGTCTCAGATCTTACGGAGGACCCGGAAGAAGCTCCGGACGGTTCGTTAAACCATACGGACTCAGTATAGACGGAGCCAGCAATGTCTTTGTGGTTGATACCGGCAATTCACGAGTTCAGAAATTTTCCCGCTAAGAATGTCAACCGGGTAAGATCACCCGGTTCCCATTCAGCAAATACCTATCGTTTTCTACTAGCCCGGAGATTTCAGATCTACAATCTTCAATCTAAAATCTACAATCTAAAATGTCCCGCTCTTTCTTCAGCGTTTTAGCAGATCGCATTAGCCAAAGTCATCGGCTGATTCTGCTGATAGCCGTCCTTCTCACCTGTATAGCAATCATACTTATCACCCAGCTTAAAATGGATTCTAGTCTGGACTCTCTCATGCCTTCCAAGGACAGTCATGCCAAGAAACTGCTGGCTGATCTGCTGGACGCAGGTCCCCAGGACGTCCTGGTAGTGGTTGTCAGCCTCCCTGAACCTGGAAATTTGGAAAGCGGCAAGCAGGTAGTCGATGGTTTCATTCAAGAAATGGCTTCTTTCCCCCACATAGGGCATCTGGAAGCCAAGGTCACCACCCAGCAAAAGCGATTCTTCTCCGAAGTGTTGCTGCCGCACGCCGGTCTGTTTCTTTCAGAACAAGAGCGGATGGATCTCCTTGACCGGCTGAGCGATGATTCCATTCACCGTCAGGTGCGAGAAAACAAGCGGCTTTTGCTGATGCCGATGCAGGGTGCGATTCAGGAAATGATTCTCAGAGATCCCCTGGGCTTGCGCCACCTATGGCTTTCCCGTTGGTTCTCACAACGTTCCTTTGCTGGCCTTGACCTGGAGGATGGTTATCTGGTGGATAAGGACCGCCGCCATCTTCTGGCGTTCATACGGCCGGAGAAATCAGCGCGAAACATTAAATATACCAAGAAACTAATGGCTGCTGCTTCTACTGCAGCTGAAACCGCCATTCGCAACTGGCAAAACTCCCATCCAGGTATAGTTGCTGCCCCTGCCGTTACCTTTGCCGGTGGATATCCCATTGCCCTGGAGGACGAAGCCCTAACCCGCAAGGATCTGCAAAGTAGCTTTATCATCTCACTCATAGGAGTCAATCTTCTCTTTTTTCTTGTTTTTCGGCAATTACGCATTCTCCTCCTCATGCTCCTGCCATTGGCCATGGCTTTAATCTGGACCTTTGGGATTTTGCAGCTCATCTTCGGCCACGTCAACATCCTCACCGGCGCCTTTGCCGCCGTCCTGCTGGGGCTTGGTATTGACTTCGGCATACACCTCCTCAATCTGTACATCGAGGCAGGGCAGAGTAAGGTGCACAACACCCGGTTGCACCTGGCCCTGGCCAAGAGCGGTAGAGCCATTCTCATGGGCGGACTGACTACTGCGGCAGCCTTTTTCGCTCTAGGGATTTCCTCTTTCAGGGGATTTCAAGAACTGGGCATAATTACCGGCGTTGGCATTCTTGCCTGCCTGGCTGCTATGCTGGTGGTACTCCCGGCCTTGCTTGCCTGGCAGGAAAGTCGTGGTCGGCCGATAGGCTCCTCACGACCTATTCCTAACTTCGGTCTTGATTCTCTGATTACTCCGGTGGTGGCACGTCCGCGCCTGGTGGTGGCTATAAGTCTTATTTTATTGACATTCTTGGGTTTTTCTGCTTTTGGTATCTCATTTCAACAGGACCTCCGAGCCCTGAGGCCACAAAAGGCTGGTCACATGGCCGCAGAAAAACAGATCGAGGCCATTCTGGGTGGAGCGAGCGGGTATCTTCTCCTGGTAATGGAGGGCGATAGCGATGAAGCGCTTTTGGATCGAGCCTGGCGACTAGAGAAGGCTATGGGCCGGCGACAGGCTGCCGGGCGCTTGTCACACTACCGCAGCATTCTCTCTTACTTGCCGGCACCGGAGAACCAGCGGCAAGCGCTTGATTTCTTTAATCGCCACGCTGCCGACCTCGATCCGGTTCGGATAGAGGCCACTTTTAAACAGGCACTCCAGGAGAACGGCTTCCAATTCCTCCCTGAGTACATTTCATATTTACGCTGGTTGAGGACACTGGTACGTCCCAAAGGTGAGGTGGATCGAGGGACTTTCAAACAGGCAAACCTCGAAGGCTTGCTCGAGCCTTTTTGGGTGGATTACGGCCCTACCCGAAAGTTGTTCACTTTTGTCTATCCGCGGGAAGGTTTATGGCGCAAGAGTGACTTGCAGAACCTAACCCTGGATCTCCATAAGGCCGCAAGCGAAGCGGGACTCAGCAGCAGTGAGTACCGGGTGGCCGGCTGGGCGGTTTTGACAGATCATCTGAAAGGACTGGTGTGGCATGACCTTGGCGACTCCCTTGCTCTTGCCGGTGTGGCTATTGCTGTGGTACTGCTCCTGGCATTGCGAAACCCTTTGACCGCAGCCCTGGCTTCCATTCCCTTGCTGGCTGGGGTGGTGGCCATGTTGGGGATCATGTCATTGGCTTCACTTTCATTCAACTACGCCAATTTCATTGTGCTGCCGTTGATTGTCGGCATCGGCATTGATGACGGCATTCACATTGTGCTCCGCTGGCGTGAGGAACCCGGCCAAGACCTCACGGCAGTGATCAGGCAAATAGGACGCGCCATTGTGCTTACCTCTCTGACCACCTCCATAGGATTCGGTTCCCTGATAAGTTCCCATTACCCTGGTTTGCGCAGCATCGGCTGGGTTGCCGGCCTGGGAATCCTGACCTGTCTACTTGCCGCCCTCATTCTGCTGCCAGCGGTGCTGGCATGGTGGGAACTCTGGATGACAAGGAGAAAGGGCGAAACGGCGACGCGGAGACGCGAAAAAGATTGACGCGGGGAGACGGCGACGCGGAGACACGGAGAGGCGGAGTGACGGAGAAGCGGGGATAAGGATAACCTGGATCTTTGTTCTAAAATCTAAAATCTGCAATCAGAAATCTACAATCGCTGAAGCTTCATTCCAACGGGAAGATCGTCGCCAAATATACCGATTTCAGTTATGATCTAAGTCCATTTACTTTTCACATCTAACTGCAACAGACTACTGACAATAAAGGAATGTGGTCATGAAAGCAGCTTACCTGGGAATCGATGTGGGTTCCATCAGCACCAACCTGGTGCTCGTGGATGACAGTGGTAGAGTGCTGCACAAAAAGTACTTGCGCACCCACGGCCAGCCCATGAAGGCGATGCAAAATGGTCTCATGGGATTGGCTCAGAAAATGGACGGTGAGTTGACCATCAACGGTGCGGGCACCACCGGCAGTGGGCGCTATCTGGCCGGCATTTTAGTAGGTGCCGATGTTATTAAGAATGAGATTACCGCTCATGCTGTGGCAGCCCTCCATTATGAGCCTAAGGCGCATACGGTCATCGAAATCGGCGGCCAGGACTCCAAGAGTATCATCTTGCGAAACGGCACCGTAATCGACTTTGCCATGAACACGGTGTGTGCCGCCGGCACCGGGTCCTTTCTGGACCAGCAGGCATACCGACTAGGAATCCCCATTGAATCCTTTGGTGAATATGCCCTCAAGGCTAGAAAACCAGTAAAGATTGCCAGCCGCTGTACGGTGTTCGCAGAGACGGACATGGTTCACAAACAACAGATGGGCCACAGTGTGGAAGACATCATAGCCGGTCTGTGCGAGGCTTTGGTTCGCAATTATCTGAACAACCTGGTCAAGAGCCAGGAACTCCGCCGACCTATCCTTTTCCAGGGTGGTGTAGCTGCCAATGTCGGCATACAAACTGCCTTCGAGCGAGTTCTGGACAAAGGATTGATCGTCCCACCTGATTATGAGGTGATGGGAGCCATTGGTGCCGCGCTGCTGGCCAAGGAAATGGTGGCCTCAACCAGACAAACACGCTTCCGCGGTTTTGAGGTTGGAGAGATACCCTATAAACTCAACGGTTTTGAATGCGAGGGTTGCTCCAATGGCTGCGAGGTCATGGAGGTAAAGATGCCGATGGCCCAAGGCCAGGAGCGCTTGGTGCGGTGGGGGGATCGTTGCGGCAAATGGGAAACAGGCGATCTGTAGCCCGGATGTTTCATGAATTACCGTGGCGAGACCGTGAAGATGGTCGTGCCACCGGGCAACCGCAGGGTGTTGGACCCGAGGCGTACCTGAA
>JAUVTM010000194.1 GCA_030601545.1 Syntrophobacterales bacterium | reverse complement strand
AAGGGCTATTGGCCTGGGCATCAAGGTCAAGCTGATGGAGGCGAGTAACCTCGCGGGAGATACGGGTCGAGTTGTGTTCGAAGATTGAGCAATGCTGCATGGTTCCAGATCCTATTGCCTACACTAGCTCAATCCCCAAATCCGAAAACTTAATTTCGCATTCTGGAGACGGACCGATGAACCGCAGTTTCATGCCGAATATTTCAACCCAGGAAGAACTTCTTGCCGTACAGTTGGACGGTCTTCGCTGGACAGTGCGCCACTCATACGAAAACTCACCTTTCTATCGTCAGCGCTTACAGAAGGCGTCCATTACTCCAGAGAAAATCAGCACCCTTGATGATCTCGCCCGGCTCCCATTTACAACCGCCGATGACTTGCGGGACGGTTATCCCTTTCCCTTGCGAGCCGCCCCCTTTGACCAGATTGTCCGCATTCACGCTTCCTCGGGCACCACTGGAAAACGTAAGGTGCTGTGCTATACCCAGAAGGACATTGACGACTGGGCCGACATGTTTGCCCGCTGTTATGAGATGGCAGCAGTTTCTCAGGAGGACCGTGTACAAATCGCAGTGGGCTATGGCCTCTGGACGGCTGGTGTCGGTTTTCAGTTGGGGTGCGAGAGGCTTGGTGCCTTGGTCGTGCCGGTGGGCCCGGGAAATATCGAAATGCAATGCGAGATGCTTGTTGATCTACAAAGTACAGTGTTTTGCGCCACTGCTTCCATGGCACTTCTTATGGGTGAGGAGGTGCAACGCCGCAACCTAGGCGACCAAATCACCCTCAACAAGGTCATCTTGGGGGCAGAGCGCCACAGCGAATCAATGGACCGACGCATCAAGGAGCTTCTTGCCGTTGACGACGTGTTTGACATCCCGGGCCTCACTGAATTATACGGTCCCGGCACCGGCCTCGATTGCGGCAAACACGAGGGCGTTCACTACTGGGCTGATTACTACATCCTGGAAATAATTGACCCCGACACCCTCGAGCCGGTTGAACCTGGGGAGATGGGCGAGATGGTAGTCACAACTTTGCGAAAAGAAGGTGCTCCTCTCATTCGCTATCGAACTCGGGATCTGACCCGGCTTATTCCCCAACCGTGCTCTTGCGGTAACCCCTTGCCCATGCATGACCGAATTTTTGGACGTTCCGACGATATGTTCATTGTTCGGGCTGTGAACATTTATCCCGGACAAATTGATCACGTCCTCTCCCAGGTCCCCGAAATAGGCAGTGAGTACCAGGTACATCTTGAACGTAGAGAGGACGGTCGGGATTATATGATCCTCAAGGTGGAGAGGAGGCCGCGATTCGATGCCGATCAGAACGAAGCAATCGCGGCCCGTATTGCCCGAGACATCCGCCAACACATCTTGGTGAGTGCTGAAGTGGAGGTCTTGGATCACTCCGCTTTGCCCCGTACTGAACGCAAAAGTAAGCGTGTTTTTGATAATCGAGGTTAATTTCTCATTTCACATTTGTCATTTGGCATTATGTACACCTTGTGGTAGTCTTCAGTCCTAGTCATCCAGCACCTAATCAGAAATTCCGTCATTCCGGAATCCGCCGTGGGCCCGCCTGCGGCGGGGAATCTAGAAACATCGACTTTTTCCCTGGATGCCGGATCACGGTACTACTGTGTCCGGCATGACGATTGTAGCTACTTCAGGGCTCTTTTAATATCCCACAAATGACTAATGACCGAAGGAGGTGATACATAAAGGATTAGAGATGCGTGTCTTGAATTCTAAAATAATATCCAAAAAGGGAGGTTCTAGTATGAACACGAGGAGAAAGATTCTGGTTTTGCTCTGTGCCGTCACGGTAGCCTTTTCCTGGGGATATGTTGCCGGCCAAGCAGTGGCCGCGGAACCGATCAAGATAGGCGCCTTTTTCGACCTTTCTGGTCCTGCGTCATTTATCGGCACCCCCACTAAACTGGTGGCGACGATGGTGGTCGAGAAAATCAACAAGGAAGGCGGTATCAACGGCCGTCCCCTTGAACTCATCATAGGAGACACCGAGGGCGACCCCACCAGGGCGCTCATGGTGGCCAAACGGCTGGTGGAGAACGAAAAGGTCGTGGTCCTGATCGGTCCCACCCGCACAGGCACAGGCATGGCAGTGAAGAAATATCTGGAAAGCAAACAGATTCCCACTGTCATGACTGTAGGTGGTGATCCGGTGATCATGGAAGGAATGCACGGCGGTAAGAATTTCGGCACCGCCAGGTGGATTTTCAAGTCGCCACAGCGCAGTTCCATTGCCGTTAAGAAAGTCTACCAGTATCTCCAGGCCAAGAAAGTAAAGAAAATTGCTCTCATGACTGCCTCAGACGGATTTGGCCGTGATGGCAAGCGCTGGCTAACCAAGCTCGCCGGGAAATACGGTTTGGAGGTTGTGGCTCATGAGTCCTTTGGCGTCAGAGACGCTGACATGACTACCCAGCTTACCAAGATAAAAAACACAGACGCACAGGTTATCATCTGCTGGACCATTGGCCCGGCTGGATCAATAGTTGCCAAGAATGTCAAACAGCTGGCTATCAAACTGCCTCTGGTGCAGTGTCACGGCCTTCCGGATCCCATGTACATCGAACTGGCGGGCAGGGCCTCTGAAGGGAATGTCATGCCTTCAACCAAGTTGATGGTCTACAATCAACTTCCAGACTCTGACCCACAGAAGGCGGTTATCTCAAAATTCGTGCGTCTTTACAATGAAACATACAACTACGATAGCCAGTTTCCCATCAACGCCCACTCGGGCTATGCCTGGGACGCCATCTACATCGTAGCCAATGCCATGAAAAAGGTGGGAACCAATAAGGCAATGCTACGCGATGCCATTGAGCAAACCAAAGATTATGTGGGCGTCAGTGGCATCTACAACATCAGTCCCAAAGATCACAACGGCTTGGGTACTGATTCCATGGTTATAGTTATGATCTGGAATGGTAATTGGAATTTGGTCTATTAATAAAAGCGCTGTACGGTGCGGTCTGACTAGTTTTCATAAGGAAAGATCTACATCAAGAGGGCGCCCACGACCCACTATTTTCAAGGGTCGGGGCGCTCTGCTATTTTCGAGACGAACTGGATGTGAGAGGTGTCGAATGTAGTACTCCAACGGCCAGAGCCGTTCCCTTGACATCATCATTGCATTGCATCTACAGTGAATTCTGATTGTAGATTGCGGATTGCAGACTGCAGATTGTGGGTTTCTAGTAGCTGATAATTTTTTGAATTGGCTTGAGTATATTTTTATTGAGAGCTCAAAATTCATTTTCAGCGACATACCCTTGGTCTTCGTTTTTAAATCTAAAATCTCAAATCTCAAATCTAAAATGGGGAGGCCCTCATGCCGAGTGAAGTATTTGCCATGGATTTGCGGACCAGTTTGCAGGAGAACCTTTACGTCAAGTTGGATCGGTTGCTGGACGCTGCTGGCTTTGATGAAATTGTCAAAGAAAGGCACCTGGTTGCCATCAAGCTCCACTTCGGTGAGAAGGGCAATACGGCTTACATCCCGCCTATTCATCTGCGTCATCTTGTAAATCGAATCAAGAACCTGGGAGGGAAACCCTTTCTAACGGACACTAATACGCTTTATGTGGGCAGCAGAACCAACAGTGTGGACCACCTTAGCACCGCCATCGAGAACGGCTTTGCTTTTGCAGTGGCCGGTGCTCCTCTCACCATAGCTGACGGCCTTAGAGGCAACTCCGACGTCGCGGTGGCTGTAAATCTGCCTCTATATGAAGAGGTTTACATCGGGGCCGATGTGGTGCACGCTGACTCCCTCATTAGCGCCGCCCACTTCAAAGGGCACGAACTTGCGGGTTTTGGAGGCACCATTAAAAACCTCGGTATGGGCTGCGCTTCCAGAAGGGGAAAACTGGCGCAGCACTGTGAGATCTCGCCAGAGTTTGAGGCGAAGAAGTGTATCGGTTGCGGTGAATGTGTGGCTCACTGTCCGGCAGACGCCATTGAGCTGGTCAAGAAAAAGGCCATAAAGGATTCCGACAAATGCATCGGCTGTGGTGAATGCATTGCCGTCTGTCCGGAAGAAGCCGTTTCCATCCCCTGGGATAGCGACACGGCCCGTTTTCAAAAGAAGATGGTGGAATACACACTGGGAGTTCTCAAAGGCAAGGAAGAGCGTTCCATCTACCTGAATTTCGTCACCAAGGTAACTCCACAATGTGACTGCTATGGCTATAGCGACACTCCTTTGGTGCAAGACCTCGGCATTTTGGCCAGCCGTGATTTGGTGGCCATTGATCAGGCTGCGGTGGATCTGGTCAATGCCCAGCC
>JAUVTM010000218.1 GCA_030601545.1 Syntrophobacterales bacterium | reverse complement strand
CGGATCTCGCCCGCCTTTGGCGGACTCGTCCGGAATGACGGGTTCGGCGAATTGTGACATAGTTTCCAAGGGGAGAAGAGATTTTTGCGGAGTTAAGTGCATAGGCGTTTTCGATATTCAAAATACAAAAGAGGCTGAATCCCGCTCCATGCCGGACTGAAAGGCCATCACCCTATAACCTCAGGCAGAGCCAACTGTCTCTTACCACACCCATGGAAGAGCCCGCTACGCGGGGAAGGACCTGATTTTCAAAGGACTAAATAAAAAGGGCATCTTATCTTACCTAGACAAGATGCCCATGATAAACGTGTTACTGTGAACTAAAGCTTCGTGACGTTCTCGGCTGCAGGGCCTTTGTTGCCCTCTCCCACGTCAAAGCTCACCCGGTCACCTTCATGAAGAGTTCTGAAACCGGACATGCTGATGGCGGAGTGATGAACAAATATATCCCCACCATCATCTTGCTCAATGAAGCCGTACCCTTTCCTTTCACTAAACCACTTAACAGTTCCTTCTGCCACAGCGAAAACCTCCTAAAAATTCTTGTTCCAAGCCCCAGGCCGCCACTCTGGCAAAGGAAACAATCCTCAAAAGCCTAACTGACTTGCGAACCAAAACACTTAAGCGTTTTTATATAATACAGAAAAGCACAGGGGTCAAGCGCGGAAAAGAGTCGTGGAGTTTGTGCGCACCCTCCACAACAGCAACTATTTTGCCCGAAAGGTAATCCGTCCTCGAGTCAGATCGTACGGTGACAGTTCAACTGTCACCTTGTCTCCAGTAACAATCTTGATGTAATACTTGCGCATCTTTCCGGAGATATGGGCCAGGACCCGGTGCCCATCGGCCAATTCCACCCGAAACATGGCATTGGGTAGAGTCTCCACCACTATCCCCTCAACCTCTATTGCTTCTTCCTTTGGCATTAACTCCCTCAATGAAAGGGCCCCTTCAGCCTTTTCTGCTGAATCCTCAAAGTGAGCGGCCCTGGTTTTAAATGTACACAAATTTAAGTGAAGTGCTGTTAGATCGAGCTAACTAAACCTTAAATAATCTCATTTGTCAATGGCTGGGGTGAATAATGAGAAAGATGATTACTAGCAAATATTGATGAATTAAACATCTATGAACATGAGACGATGCGGTCAGCGGCCGACTTGAGCCGCAAAGGGACAGCGAAGCTGTTCCGTTACGGCTCGAATGAATTGCTAGGCCCTTGGTTTACGGCATGGTAGCCATCCTCGCAAAATTTCCCAGCGCTTTCTCTATTTTCTTAATAACTTCACCGCATTCCTTAATGCTGTGGCGGCTTGCCAGGTATTTCGGGTCATTATAGGATAGCCATACTTGCCCCGCTTCATCTTGCCAGATGAGAGCTTTTTGGGGCAGATCGATGGCAACGCTCTGGCCACACTGCATCAGTGGTGTCCCTACCTTAGGATTGCCGAAGATAATCAATTCGGTCGGGCGTAGCTTTTTCCCAACCTTTTGCGCCCCTTCTGCATGATTGATTCTTATAAACACAGTCATGCCTTTTTCCCTTAGTGTGTTTTCGAGGCGGTCCACTGTGGTCTTTACATCATGGGAACTTTTTATGCTAATAATGCCATTGTCAGCATAAGTCACTGAAGCAAAGAAGAATATTGCCATGAGAGCGCAGAGTAAATATCGCATAGTTGATCCTCCTCTTTGGTTTGATCAGGAACAAATGGGACCTAACCATTAATTGGACAAAATTTCTGCTGTATATTCCCATAATACAAGAGCTTTACAAAGTAAACCCTGATGTTGCAGGCCTACTTCGAGAACGCCGGATCCGGTCTCCCCGGATAGCGCTCAGCATGTGACTATCAACTATAAAGTCTTTGAGAATGTGAACCGCAGAACCGCAGAACAAGGAACCGCAGAATATCGAAGTGGAAAACATTGTCTCATTCCTTTCAAGAACTTCTGCTGTTCGAAATTCCTTGTTCGATATTCGATATTCAAGATAAAATCGGTACTCTATAACCTCAATCAGAACCAACTGTCTTTGACCACGTCCTTCGAAGATCCCGCTATTCTGGTGTTTTCAGTGGAAGCAATATATAATAAAGTCTTGCCTGCATTATTAATGTACTGGCCTAGCTGAACTATACCCTCCCATCTATGGACGGAATGGGTTTTGAAACTACCAAAACAAAAAACCTTTAAATCTTGCTATGCGCTATGCGCATAGCGCTATGCGAAAATGGACAAAATGACATACGACATGTTGGTGATCGGCAGTGGCATCGCCGGCCTCACCTTCGCCCTTAAGATAGCTGATCGCCACAAGGTTGCGGTGGTGACAAAGAAGGAGAAGGTCGAAACCAGCACCAATTACGCCCAAGGTGGAATCGCCTCGGTGCTGAGCCCTGACGATTCTTTTGACCTCCATATTCAGGATACCCTGAACTCGGGAGACGGCCTGTGTAATCCTGATGTGGTCGAGATGGTAATTAAAGACGGCCCTAATCGCATCCAGGAACTGGCCGAAATGGGTGTACGCTTCCAATTGAGTCAGCAGAATTCCGTACCTTTCGATCTAGCTCAAGAAGGTGGGCATTCCCGTAGCCGAATCGTCCATTCCCATGACATGACTGGCAGGGAGGTGGAGCGAGTTCTGGTTGCCATGGCCGAGAACCATCCCAACATTTCGATTCTTGAAAACCATATTGCCATCGATCTGATTGTCGAATGCCACCTGCTCAAACGGGGGTTGCAAACCACCCAGCGCCAGGAGCGCTGCTGGGGAGCATACGTTCTCGATATTGAGGGAAATCGTATCCTCACCTGTCTGGCAAGAGATACTTTGCTCTGCACTGGCGGTGCTGGCAAAGTATACGTCTACACCAGCAACCCGGATGTGGCCACAGGAGATGGCGTAGCCATGGCCTACCGAGCCGGGGCAGAAATAGCTAACATGGAATTTGTCCAATTCCACCCCACCTGTCTTTATCACCCCCACGCAAAAAACTTTCTCATTTCTGAAGCGGTGCGTGGCGAGGGGGGACGTCTCATTGACAAACGAGGCCATGCTTTCATGGCTAAATACCACCCACTCAAGGATCTGGCCTGTCGTGACGTTGTGGCCCGCGCTATTGACTCCGAGATCAAACAGAGCGGTGACGACTGCGTATATGTTGATATCAGCCACCGTGATGCTGATTTCCTCCGGCGGCGATTTCCTGGCATTCATGAAAAGTGCTTGTCTCTTGGGATCGACATCACCCGGGATTCCATACCTGTCGTGCCAGCGGCCCATTACATCTGCGGTGGCGTGCGGACCGACAAATATGGGCGCACCAGCATCCACCATCTTTACACCCTGGGGGAATCCGCCTGTACTGGGCTTCATGGAGCCAACCGCCTGGCCAGCAACTCTCTCCTGGAAGCTCTGGTCTTCGCGCACAATGCTGCTGCAGACATTAACAACCGGCCCAGTTCACCCGCAGAAAAAAACTCCTTTCCTGAAGTCCCACCCCTGGAGATGCCGTTGAACGCCAATGACAGCGAGATGGTGCTTATCGCCTATAACTGGGATGTAATCCGGCGTCTGATGTGGAACTACGTGGGTATCGTCCGCAGGGACAACCGTTTGCGTCTGGCACAAAATCACTTAGCCCAGATTCAACGGGAGATTAACGAACACTACCCAAACATCAGCCTCAACAGTGATCTCATTGAACTGAGGAATCTGGCTACCGTGGCGGAGTTGATTGTAAACTGCGCCCTAGAACGCCACGAAAGCCGGGGGCTGCATTTCAATATCGACCATCCCCAGAGAGATGACGAGCGCTGGCAGCGGGACACCACAATCCGCCTCGACCAGTGCTCCTGATCCATCACTATTCCTTTCCTGCCCCTGA
>JAUVTM010000140.1 GCA_030601545.1 Syntrophobacterales bacterium | reverse complement strand
TATGGCTGCTGAGTTCGAACCCAAGATCATTGCTTTCTGTTGTAACTGGTGCGCCTATGCCGGCGCAGATCTAGCCGGTGTTAGTAGGATGCAATATCCAGCCAATATCCGGGTGATTCGGGTAATGTGTTCGGGCCGGATTTCACCGGATTTCATCCTCAAGGCCTTACAAAAGGGGGCCGACGGGGTTCTGGTAAGCGGGTGACACATTGGCGACTGCCATTACCTGGATGGTAATGAAAAGGCCAAACGGATCATCGACATGACTCGCGAACTGCTGGATCTGATGGGTATTGACAACAACAGACTGGCCCTGGAATGGGTGTCGTCAGCTGAAGGTGGACGCTTTGCCGAAGTCGTTACTTCATTTACCCAGAAAATAAAAGACCTGGGGAAAAATCCCCTGGGAGTTGCTGCATGAACATCGAAGACGCTGCCCAAACGACTCAAGCTTACTATTGTCTGGACTGCGGAGTATGCACTGGAAGTTGTCCGGTGTCCAGGGTGATGCCAAGCTTCTCTCCGCGAATAATTGTCGAAAAGGCCCTGCTGGGTCTAGGCGACGAACTACTAAGAGACCGCGATCTTTGGTCCTGCCTCACCTGTAGCCGCTGTTTCGAGCGCTGCCCCTCAAGTATTGATTTTCCGGAATTTATGCGTCTCCTGCGGGCAGAGGCCATGAAACTCGGGACCCAACCAGCCTATTCCCATCACGGTATGCTCCAGACCATCATGGAGCTGCAGACCCAGGGGATTACCCAGAAGAAAACCGATTGGGCCAGGGAAGCAGGTAAGGTTGCTGAAAAGGGTGACACCTTTTTCTTTGTGGGCTGCATGCCCTATTTTCAGGTCATTTTTCGCTACCTTGGCGTGGACAGCATTTCGGTCAGCAAAAACATTATCAAGATTCTCAACGGTGCGGGAATTGAGCCGGTGGTCAGTGACGATGAACATTGCTGCGGTCACGACATGCTATGGAATGGTCAGGTGGAAACCTTTGAAAAACTGGCCTCTCACAATCTTGAAGTCATCCGCGCCTCCGGCGCCAAGCGGGTAGTTTTCAACTGCCCTGAGGGATTCTACACCTTCAAGCGACACTACACTGAGCATTTTGGAGATCTCGGTTTTGAGATCATCCACTTTTATGATCTTGTGGCCCAGATGTTAGAGGAAGGTTCCATCAGGGTGGAAAATGGTGTGGGCCCTATCACCTATCACGACCCGTGCAGACTGGGCCGCATGGCAAAAATCTACGACGGTCCCCGCGAAATTCTAACAAAACTGGCCGGAGACAACTTTGTTGAAATGGAGAGAAACCGCGAGAACGCGCTCTGTTGCGGCACCAGTGGCTGGGCAAACTGCTCCACCGTCTCAAAGCAGATCCAGGTAGAGAGATTGAAGGAGGCCGAGGCCACCGGTGCTAAAACCTTGATCACTGCCTGTCAGAAGTGTCAGATCCACCTGACCTGCGCCCTTAGCAATCTTGAAATGGATCTTGAGCTCAAGGATCTGACCTCATTGCTGGCAGAGGCAATTACAGATTCGTAGGACAAGAAAGGTCCTGTAGGAGCGACTTTCCAGTCGCGATGACTTCACCTATAGCAATGGCGCGACTTAATCGCGGCTGAAAGCCGCTCCCACAGAATGATATACGAACTACAACAAAGGCTTTAGGCATTTTAGATCACTTTAGATCACTTTAAAGAGGTGAACTGTGAGTAACGATGTCATGGTACTCGGCGGCGGCATTGCCGGCATTCAGGCCTCCCTGGATTTAGCCGAGATGGGTATCCAGGTCCACCTGGTGGAGACGCTGCCGTGCATTGGCGGCAAGATGGCCCAGCTGGACAAGACCTTTCCCACGAACGATTGCGCCATCTGAATTCTCTCGCCCAAGTTGCTGGATGCCGGTCGGCATGCCAAAATCAATCTCCTGGCCTACAGCCAAGTCGAAGAGGTGAGCGGTGAAGTGGGTGCTTTCCAACTCAAGGTGCGCAAAAAAGCCCGCTATGTGAACGAAGATCTCTGTACCGGCTGCGGCGCCTGCGTGGAGAAATGTCCATCCACGGTCAAGGATGAATTCGATGTGGGGCTCGGAGAGCGCAAGGCCATCTATAAATATTTCCCCCAAGGCATACCTTCGACCCATTGCATTGATGCCGAAAATTGCCGCCAGTTGGGCCAGGGCAAAAAGTGTGGCATCTGCGCCAAGGTCTGCCAGGCAGACGCTATCGATTACGAGCAGCAAGATCAACTGGTTGACCTGGAGGTGGGTGCAATTGTTCTTGCCACCGGCTATGACGTCTTCGATCCGTCTGTAATTCCAGAGTATGGTTACGGCCGCATCGACAACGTGGTCACCGCCTTGGAATTTGAACGACTGTTGAGCGCCAGCGGTCCCACCCACGGCCACCTGGATCGTCCCTCGGAGCTAGCCCTCAGAGTTGAGATAGCTGCTCTGGAAAAAGAGCTGCAAAAGGCCACTCGCCAGATTGACAAACTCGAGGAAAAGCACGGCAAAAAGACTGCTGAGTTCGTCAAGGAGTTCAAGGCTGGTAAGGCAGGGGAAGATGGTGATTTCGAGCGTTGGGCCGGCCTGGCCGAAAAAGCAGCCGTGGCGGAGGAGAAGCTTGCTCCCTTGAAGAAGAGGGATGCAGCCGCCCACACGGCCAAAAAACTAGCCTTCATTCAGTGTGTGGGCTCACGGGATTTTCGCTTCAATCGTTTTTGCTCTTCATACTGCTGCATGCATTCGGTGAAAGAGGCGATGATCGCCCATGAGCACGACAATGAAACGACCTCCTCCATTTTCTGCATGGATCTGCGTGCTGTGGGACGGGGTTTTGAAGAATATAAGTTGCGCGGTGGTGAGTCTGCCAACATTGAATACGTCCGGGGTAGGGTTGCTGAGATCACCGAGGATGAATCCCTCAATCCCATAGCGTGGTACGAGTCCACTACCACCAGGCAGGTGGAGCACGAAACTTTCGATATGGTGGTGTTGGCCACAGCCTGTGTTCCCTCGGCAGGGACTCCGAAGCTGGCCGAACTCATGGGATTGAAGCTGGATGAAAACGGTTTTTTCAAAACAGATCCTCTAGCCCCTCTGGATACTAACCGCGCCGGAATCTTCGTTTGTGGCTGTGCTCAAGGTCCTATGGACATTCCGGAATCAGTGGTTCAGGCGAGCAGTGCTGCGGCCCGAGCCGCTGAAGTTGTATCTATGGCTGGTGAGGTCGCAGTTGGCGGTTCGTAATTTTTTTCGAAGAAGATCTGACGCGGCGAAACGGAGAAACGGTGACACGGAGAAAGTATATATTCGCCGTGTCTCCGTGTCCCCCCCTCTCCGCGTCACAGAAAAAGGGGTGTGAAATTGGCTGAAGATATTCGTATTGGGGTCTTTGTCTGCGACTGCGGCAGCAACATAGCTGGCTATCTAGATTGTCCTAGTCTGGCCGAGTATTCTGAGACCCTGCCCAATGTTGTATTCGTAAAAGAGAACCTCTACACCTGTTCCGAGACCGGCATCAATGAGATCAAGAATGCCATAAAAGAGGAAAAACTAAACCGGGTGGTGGTGGCATCCTGTAGCCCGAGAACGCATGAGCCTCTTTTTCGAGAAAGCTGTGGCGAGGCCGGACTCAACCCGTATCTTTTCGAGATGGTCAATATCCGTGATCAGTGCTCATGGGTTCACATGCAGGAGCGGGAGGAGGGCACCAACAAGGCTAGGGACCTCATTCGCATGGGAGTGGCCAAGGCTGCCCTGCTCCAGCCCCAGGAGCCCATCCAATCGGAGGTGGATCCCAAGGCTCTGGTCATCGGCGGCGGCATAAGCGGCATGACTTCGGCGATGGCTCTGGCCAATCGGGGCTACCAGGTGTTCCTGGTGGAGAAGTCTTCGGAAATGGGAGGACTGCTGCGGAATCTGCACAAACTGGCACCCGCCAACGTGGATGCACAAGAGTTGCTAGCCAAACAGGTAGAGGCGGTCAGTAACCACGAAAACATTAGTCTTCTAACCTCCACCACCATTAATGAGATTCAAGGATACATCGGCCACTACGAAGTGACCGTGTCAACCAATGGTGTTGCGCAAGATTTCGGTGTGGGCGTGATCATCATCGCAACCGGCGCCAAAGTGTTCAGGCCGGAAGGGCTATTTAATTACGACGGTAAGCGGGTGATCACCCAGTTTGATTTGGAAGCATTTTTCAGAAATAAGAAATTCAAAGCCGACAACGTGGTTATGATCCAGTGCGTTGGCGCCCGCAATGAGGAACGCAAGTACTGCTCCCGCATCTGCTGCATGATCGCCATCAAGAACGCTATTGTCATCAAGGAGCAGAATCCTGAAACCAGCGTGCACATTCTCTACCGGGATATCCAGGCCTATGGCACCGAAAATGAGGCTCTGTTCCAGCACTCCAAACAGCTGGGTGTACGTTACATAAAATACGATCAGGAAAGACCTCCCGAGGTTCAAGAGAATGCGGTAAAAGTCTACCATCACCTTTTGGGCCGCGAACTGGAAATACCGCAGGATCTGGTGGTCCTCTCCACGCCACTTATTGCCGGTGAGGACAACGAAGCCCTGTCCAAGCTTCTGCGCGTTACCCTGGACGCAAACAAGTTTTTCCTGGAAGGTCACGTCAAGCTGAAGCCCTTGGACTTTGCCACTGATGGTGTTTACCTCTGCGGTAATGCCCACTATCCAGCCACCTTGCGCGAGGCCATTTCCCAGGCCCTTGGTGCTGCCTCCCGTGCCTCCATTCCGTTGGCCAAGGGGGTAATGACCGTTGAACCGATTGTCTCCGTGCTTGCCGATGAGGATGCCTGCCGGGGTTGCGGCTTATGTGTGGCCCTTTGCCCCTACAGCGCTTTGGAGATTGTTCAAACCGAGAAAGGTCGGAAGGTGCGGGTAATCCCTGTGGCGTGCAAGGGGTGCGGTGTATGCGCCTCCACCTGCTACCAGCACGCACTGGACATAAATGTTTATACCGACGATCAGGTGGAGGAACAGATCAGAGCATTTCTAACTGGCTCATAAGCAAGGTCTGGACTTATTGAGATCAGACAATTTTTAAACGTAGGTTTTTAATTTCGAAATTCGAAATTTAAATCTTTACTGCGAGGAGGTGACTCTCTTGTCGGATTTCACTCCCAAGATCCTGGTCTTCTGCTGTACCTGGTGAGGGTACGCCGCAGCTGATTTCGCTGGAGTTTCCAGGATCCAATATACGACGGATATTCGCATTATCCGGGTCATGTGTACGGGTCGGGTGGACCCCACCATGATAGCCGAGGCCTTCATAAGTGGAGCGGATGGAGTCATGGTGGTTGGGTGTCACTTCGGCGACTGCCACTACATCACCGGCAATGTCCAGGGAAAGATCAAGGTTGGACTCGCTGAACGGGTTCTCACCTATGTGGGTCTAAGCCCGAAGCGGGTCGCCTTTGATCAGTGTTCCTCGGCTGAAGGTGAACGTTTTGTCAAACTTATAACCGAATTTAACCAGGGTGTTCGGGAACTGGGCCCCCTGGGCACTGGAGATCGTCTAGGACTTCCGGAACTCCAAGAAAAGCTGTCAATAGCCAAAATTACCCTGGCTAAGGAAAAGTTGCGTTGGGTGGTTGGGAAGTTCACCGTGTTTGCCACCGAGGGCAACAAGTACGGTGAGGTTTTCACCGAACATGAGATGTGGCGAACCCTGGACACCATAGTAATGGATGAGGTGGCCACTCACGAGATCATGAGGGAACTGGGGCAGAAAGCCACTGCAGTCAAAGACCTGGCCGCCCGGTTGAAATTGCCCCCGCCCCATGTGCTCGGATATGTCCTGGCCCTGCAGCGGAGAGGGTTGGTGGACCTGGATGGTGTGGAAGGCAATTCCCCGC
>JAUVTM010000197.1 GCA_030601545.1 Syntrophobacterales bacterium | reverse complement strand
GTTGAGCCGAGGGAACCCAGGAATTTCTACTAAACCCTGGAGCAGGGCGAGCAAGTAGGCTGGCAGCTGTGGTTCACTCAGCTGGCTAAAGACTTCCGAGTAGTTTGGGCTGGAGCCGCTTTTGTAATCCCAGCAAAGCAGACCAAACTCAGGATGGAAGTCAACCCGGTCAATGCGACCCCTCAGTGCGGTGGGCCAGCCGTCCACTCTCAACCCTTTAAAGGAAATTTCTTCAGCAAGCCAGCGCCAACCTGCTTGGTGGTGGCTGATCTCTTCCTGAAACCATAGTCTTAGCAGCCCGAGTTTTTCCCCCAATAAGCGACGACGTTCCACTTGCCAGGATGGAACTGCAGCCACTTTGGCATGAACTTCATCCACACATGTTTGTATGGTGGGTAAAATCTGCGGCCAATCCAGATCGCCTGCCTGATGCTGCGACTTCAGCCTCCTCGTAATACAGGCTAGCACTCGGTGAAGATTCTGGCCCCGATTTTCGGGGCGGAGACCTCCCATGGGCTCGGACAAAGGTTTCAGCCCGAGCAACTCTTGAAGCAGAAAGCGAAAGGGGCAATGGAAAGCCACAGCCAAACTGCTCACCGAGATCGATTCAGGTAATCGGATGGAGGCAACTCGGGGTTTCTCTTCTTGCTCCTGCGGATGCTGTCCCCTGAGGCCTTTCCAGGCGGAGCGCAGCCAAGCTGCCCTTGACCAAGCTGCATCCGGCGTGGACCAGAAATCCACACTGAGGCGCTGCCAGACTGCCGGCCAAAAAACCGTAGCCGAAACCGGTTCACCGTCTACCTCTTCTGGTCTGGTGAGAATGATCTCGGGAGCGGCTGCCATCAGGTGATGAAAGGCAGCATGGGCGAACTCATACTGACTTTTCAGGGTGGCACCGAGTACTAATCTACGTTCCTCTATGTCCAAAAAAGGAAGTGGTCTTACCGGCTGGGGGAGTGATGTTGAGGTCATACCCAAAAGGAAGAGCCGTTGGAAAGCAAGACCACGAGACTCAATGAGCCCCATGACTTGAATACCGGCGTGCTCACTGGCGCTCACCTGAAAAACCTCGGCAGCAAGTGCCTGTCTGAGCCAAGTCAGAAATGCACTCGAATCCATAGTCCAGGATCCGAGCTCAGTAACCAGGCGGGCTAAAGTAAGTTCAAAATGATTATAGGCAATACGATCGGATTCATCGGCGAGTGATGGAAATTGGACAGAATCCCACAGTCTTTCGAGTGTTTCTTTCCATTCTGCGGCGGATAGGGAGAGCCTCTTTTGGAAGGGCACCAACAGATGGCGCAGATCAACTCCTGCCGGAGATAGGTGCTGGATCAAATCTGGTTCGCTCTTCTGAGCCCTGGCATAGAGAGAGTCCAGATCTGCTTCCGGACTCATCTCCCGCCACATCCGGTCCAATCGAGCAAGTTGGTTCCGATTTCTGGCCCAGACCAGGTAATAGGGCGACAGAATAAGGGAGATGAGCACCTGGCGCTTTTCCTCTTCCCCGAGCAAACGGAAGGGAAGAAGAGCTGCCCGTACCAATGGATGTTCCAAGAGTGGGTAGCCCAGAGTTATGTTATAGGTTTCTTCCTGTGGAGTTGAAGGCCGGCCCAAAAGTGTGGCTAGGGTCTTCCTCAAAACCGGAGCATAGACCTCCAAATTTGGTACCACAACACCGATAGCTCCGGGTCTGAATTGCTGGCAGGAATCCAGCAGGGCCTGTCCAAGATAAAGAATTTCCTGCGCTTGGTCCGACAGGGTAACAGCATGGACATTGGTTGGCTTTTCTTTGGGCAGAGGAAAAACTTGGACACTTGTTTCCTGGCTGAGCAGGCGAAAAAGATCATTTTCAATGGGAGCTGGAGCTTCAAAAGCAGCCAGTATCAAAGAGTCGGGAATAGACAAACGACCTGCATTGACAGCCTCAGCGATCCTCAGGGGCAGCTCGGAGGGGTGCCAGCGTTCCAAATCGCTGAGAGCTGAAATGAATTCTCGACAAATTTGCTGGCGCCAGGCAATCAGTGGTGAGGGGAACCTGGTCTCGGTGGGGTCTAGCCGGTGCCGGATAAGAACCGCGTGGGTTTGATCCAAAACCTGGCAGAGGGCAAGATCTAAAGGTAGATCAGCCGGCGGCGGATTGTTGTGAATAATCTCATGCCAAAGACGCAATCGCAGCCAGGAGCCCGCGGGAGCTCTGCTTTCCCACAAATCCTGCCAGCTCTGATGCAGCCAACCATTGAGACTCCTCACTTCCAGAGGACGCCAGCTATTATGGCCTTTCTCTAATTGTTGGAGCCGATAGCGGTGCTGAAGTTGGCGCGCCAGACGGCCCCCAGAGGTGAGAATGAGCGAGCCGGGCCGCCATGAGTCGATTACTCTCTGCTGCCACTGATCCGTTTTCGATGCCAAGTTCATGCTTTCATAATTTCATCGAGGAGCACGGTGGCGTAAGAACCTTTGGGAAGAAAAAACTCCAACCGCAAACCCTCTTTCTCTTGACACACATGGACTTCTTTAAGCGCTATGCGAAGAGATCTCCTGCTTCCCGGTTGCTTGCGAAAAACATCCGGCGTCAGTCCCTGACCACTGAGGATCTTTTCCTCCAGAGTACCGGCTTTATCCTTGGCGCGTTTCATTTTTTTCCCCCACATTGGACCGGTAGCGCTTATCTCCAATCGGTCTGCCCGCGGCTGCTCTTTTACCGGATCAGAGACCAGGAAAATCCCGCCGGTGTCATGCTTTTTGGCAATGTCACCAGGAAGCAGTTTCGTAAAAAGGTTTTGTTGCATTCGCTCTTTCAAGGTGAAATTAAAAAGAAGGGAGCTGTAGGAACTCACCAGGAGCTTCCGCATTCGCACTGAGCGAAGGCGATAGTGACCCAGCAGCAACGCCAGACCTTTTTCCGGGTTGTCACCTCTAGCGCCGAACCGTTGAGGTCCGTAAAAGTTTGGCAGTCCAAGTGTTTGAAACTGTTGGATTATGTCTTGGGCCCTTTTTTCGGCCTCTGAGTCTGCTTGCCGGATGAGAATGGAAAAGCGGTTCCCCAAGAGGTGCCCCGTTCGGAGTTTGTGGGAATGATGTCTTTGTTGTAAAATCTTGATCCCGTCCCCAGCGAGTTGCCCCAGACGGCTGTCTGTTACCTGGTCGCGCGGGACCGATACCCACTGACGGGTTATGGCACGTTTGTCTTTCCACCCTGCTAACCCCACCTCTACATCTTGAAGATCCAGATGTGTCCGAATGAGTGCCACGAGATCCAAGCTGGAGAGGTTTGTTTTCTCCAGCAGAAGAAAGGCGAAATTCCCCTCATCGGCGGGCTCGTAGAGGGGAAGTTCCTCGACAACGAAATCTTCCGGCTGTTCTTTGATGCGACCGCCGGTGCCAGGGAGGTCATGAGTTAGGTAGATGCGACCGAAGGTGTCGTTCATATCTGGATTCGCATGATTTTGGTTCTGAGCAATGTGACGCGGGGAAACGGAGAAGGGGAGATACGGTGATCGAATACAAGCCATTGTAGTGTCAAATTATCTCCGCGTCGCCGGATCACCGTATCGCCGTGTCGATCTACTACGCTGGCAACAGCGACTTGAGGATCTTATTGTCCAAGTTTTTCAGAATCGCCATGGTGAGCTCCATGGTGGCCCGGAAGTCGTCCAGGTGAATGAGGCCGCTGTGGCTATGGGCGTAACGAACGGGTACTCCCAGGACCACTGTGGGAATACCTCCCTGGGCCAGGTGAATGACGCGAGCGTCGGTTGCCCCACTCTGGCGTACAGCCAGTTGATGAGCGATTTTGTGTTTTTGAGCAAGCTCTGTCACCCACTGCCAGAAACTCCGGTGGATGATGGTGGAGGGGTCGTAGAGACGGATCTGGCAGCCCTTGCCCAGAGCACCCTGAGGACTATCCTTGGCAACGCCGGGTAAGTCATCAGCCGGCGGTCCTTCCAGCACTATGGCAGCCTGTGGCTTGGTAACTTCAACTGCGGTTACTGCACCCCTCGAGCCGACTTCCTCCTGTACGGTGGCGACAGCCACCACGGTGTTGGGGTGTTTGCTGAGCTTCTTCATGGCAGCGACCAAAACTGTACAGCCAACCCGGTCGTCCCAACCCTTATTGGCAAGCAGTTTCTCGTTATAGATGGCAAAATGGCTGAATGGTGTAATGAGGTCCCCCAGGTTGAGGCCCAAGGAGGCAACCTCCTCTTTGGAAGCAGCACCCACATCAACCAGTAAGTCCTCCACTTTAAGCTCGCTC
>JAUVTM010000120.1 GCA_030601545.1 Syntrophobacterales bacterium | reverse complement strand
GATAGCCACATGCACTGCGGCATTCAGAACTCAGACCTACCTTTTGAGGTGATTTCGCCACTTCTCGAAAATGCGGGCATTACAGGTGCATGTCTGTTTGCTCCGGTGGAGGACATATACGACCGTTACGATCCCAATTTTCAGGACAATCACCAATGGCAGCAAACCAGACAGGCGGCGAACCGTTATCTATTGGACCTGGCAGCTGGGGTTAAGTCGATTTTCCCGTATTTGTTTGTTTGGAACGATTTCGCTATGGAAGAGCTTCAACAGAACTATTGCGGTATCAAGTGGCATCGACACACCAACGAGCCGGTCTATCATTACCACGACCCCCGTTGCAGCGAAATCCTTCAGGAAATAAGCGAACGTCGTTTGCCTATTGTGTTAGAAGAGAGCTTTACAAATACCTGCCGGTTTGTGGAAGAGCTTGCACCTCATGCAGTAATCATCATACCCCACCTCGGGGCTCTCAATGGTTCCTACCCGGCACTGGAAAGAGCAGGCATCTGGAAGCGACCCAATACTTATGCGGACACTGCCCTGGCCCCCATCGAGCATATGCGCCATTTTGTCCAGCATTACGGACCGGAGAGACTATTGTTCGGCAGTGACTTTCCCTTTGGATCACCCGGCCACGAGTTGCGTAAGGTCGAAGCCCTTCACTTATCCAGCATGGATTTGGGAAAGATCCTCAGTGGGAACCTTCTGGGCCTGATCGATGATATAAAAAATATTTAATTAAAATATTTCGATCCGCGTGCGGCAGATTCGAAATTCTGCGGTTCTCATCGATCAATGAATGTCCCCAACATCTGTTTCTCAATATTTTGTAGGCGGTTGAGTAAAGTGCATACGCACTTTCAGAAATTCCTAGAATTAATCTATGAAGTATTCTTCCTTCCGAGTGACTTCCTTCTTCAACCTCTCTACCGTCTCCTCCAGCACTGGAAAGACGTGTTCGCGAATGTCCCCTGCCACAGC
This sequence comes from Syntrophobacterales bacterium, assembly GCA_030601545.1. GTDB lineage: Bacteria > Desulfobacterota > Syntrophobacteria > BM002 > BM002 > BM002. The sequence goes on along the minus strand of JAUVTM010000120.1, from coordinate 5,805 downwards.
AACCAGCATCACATCATCCCCGATTTCTCGATAGCCCTCGAACAGATGGACTGCCACTTCAATAATCCCAGACCGCTGGTGCATTTCTTGGACAATATTTTGGAGAGCATCCCGGTCGACCTCAACACTCAACCCTTTGACATCCCGGCCATCCCTAGAGGTAGCCCTGACCACACCATTGTGACAGGCAATCATGCCCACCTTGCCGAAATCGGGACGGTCCTTGATAGCGTTCACCATTTGCTGCAAGGTCATGGTATCCAACTCCGTTGTTCCGCCTAAGGCGGATCAGTTGTCCGTGGAAAACCTTAGAGAAATCGCTTTGCGCTCTGCGCCATGCGCTGTGCGAACTCCTGATTTGATTGACACTAGTGGTGCTCTATTGTAAAGTCCATAGCATAAATACAGATGTTCAGCAAAGAGTTTTCGACTACCAAAATGACTAAACACAGCGGTCACTCTCGGGGTAATCTGGGGAGTCATTGGATCGCTCCATGGCCACTCGAACATTCCTGAGAGATGCAGGTGGGTATCGCTCTCACCCCCTGTAAGCGCCGCTCCACAGCAGGGTCATGCGACTAGGTATCATCGGGCTTCCGGGTTGCGGCAAAACCACGGTATTTAACGCGCTCACCAGCAGTTCTGCTCAGGTTGCGGATTTTTCCACTCCAGTGCGAGGTCCTAACCTGGCAGTGGTCAAGGTGCCGGAGCCCAGACTCCCATTTCTCGGCCAGCTTTACAACTCCAAGAAGGTCACAGAAGCCACGGTGGACTATGTGGATGTGGGTGGTTTGACCGGCTCCGCTCAAAAAGGTCAGGAGTTGGGAGAATCCTTTCTGAATCACATCAGGCCGGTGGACGCTCTGGTGCATGTTGTTCGTAATTTCCAGCATCCCATGCACGGAGAAGCGGATCCTCTAGGAGACATTTCGCGGGTGGAGACGGAACTTATTCTGGCTGATCTACTGGTGGTGGAGAAGCGGCTCGAGCGAATCGGTGCCGAGAGAAAGAGGGGAAAAAGGGAGAATCCAGAAGAAATACGCTTATTGCAGGAATGCCAGGAAATCCTCGAGGCGAGTCGGCCCTTACGTTCCCAGCCAGGGATCTCGGATATTTCCCTACTGCGCGGCTTCAGTTTCCTTTCGGGTAAACCTCTGCTCATTCTTGTAAACCAACCAGAGGAGAATGTTCCACCGCTGCCCCAAGAGATTATAGACAGGACCCTGGCACCCTATCTGGAGATCGTCGGCAAGCTGGAGATGGAACTGGCCCAGTTGTCTCCGGATGAGGCGAATGAGTTTATGGTCGAACTGGGGCTCGAGACGCTCGCCAGAGATCAGGTGATTCAGGCTTCCGCCCAGCTTCTCGGCCTGATCTCCTTTTTTACCACCAACGAGCAGGAAGCGCGGGCCTGGACCATCAAACAGGACTCCTCCGCACTCAGAGCTGCTGGTGTTGTGCATTCGGATATGGAGCGGGGCTTCATTCGCGCCGAGGTCATCCAGGTCAATGATTTAGAAAGTGCCGGGAGCTATGCTGCGGCTCAAAAACAGGGACTTGTTCGTCTTGAAGGAAAAGAGTATATCGTCCAAGATGGGGATGTTATCTTTTTTCGCTTCAAAGTTTGAACTGGATAATTGATGCTGGGTACTTGTTTGGGGGACAATACTTTGGCAGGCAGAGACACCTGCCCTACTGGATGCTGGATTCGGGACTGAATATATGTTGTTGAACTGATATTGACGATTTGATAAAAATACACCTTTTGCTGAGCCAGCACGAGTATTCAGATTGGAGGTAAGATGTTTGACAAGAAAAAGCTAGAGACCATCAAAACGGAGAAGGAGCAGTGGGACTGCGGCCCAGTTGAGAAGACATGTGCCAAGTTTCCGGAGAGAAAGACCACCTTCACCACCATCTCCGGTGAGGAGGTGGAGCGTCTTTATACACCTCTAGAAGTAGCAGACTTTGATTATGATACTAAGCTCGGTTTTCCGGGAGAGTATCCTTTCACTCGGGGCGTGCAACCCACTATGTATAGAGGGCGGTTTTGGACCATGCGTCAGTATGCCGGCTTTGGTACCGCACGCGAGACCAATGAACGCTACCGCTATTTGCTTGAACAGGGGCAGACTGGTCTAAGTGTCGCCTTCGATCTCCCAACTCAGTCCGGCTACGACTCCGACCATGCTCTCTCCATGGGAGAAGTGGGCAAGGTGGGGGTTGCAATTGATTCTGTCGATGACATGAGGGTCCTCTTTGATCAGATACCCTTGGACAAAGTGACCACCTCCATGACCATCAATGCTCCGGCCACGGTCTTGCTGGGCATGTATTTTGCCCTCGCCGAAGAACAGGGTGTTCCTTACAGCAAAGTGGGTGGCACTGTCCAGAATGATATACTCAAAGAGATTATCTGCAGAGGGCAGTATATCTATCCACCTCTTCCATCCATGCGTCTCACCGTGGATCTAATCAAATACTGCTACGAACACGTGCCCCGGTGGAACAGTATTAGCATTAGTGGCTACCATATTCGCGAGGCAGGCTCTACCGCTGCCCAGGAAATGGCCTTCACCATTGCCAACGGCATCACCTATGTACAGTCATGCATTGATCGAGGAATGGAGGTGGACTCCTTTGCCCCCCGCCTTTCCTTTTTCTATAACGCTTTTACCAATGTGCTGGAAGAGGTAGCCAAGTTTCGAGCTGGGCGACGCTACTGGGCCCGGGTGATGAAGGAGCGGTTCGGCTCAGAGAATCCTCGTTCCATGATGATGCGTTATCACGTGCAGACCGGGGGTGTAACCCTCACCGCCCAGCAGCCCTTGAACAATATAGTCAGGGTGGCTCTCCAGACCCTCGCCACCGCATACGGTGGTGCTCAGTCCTTGCACACCAACTCCTATGATGAAGCTCTGTGTCTTCCCACTGAGGAAGCGGTAACTGTGGCCCTCAGAACTCAGCAGGTTGTCGCTGAGGAAAGCGGCGCTGCTGACACCATTGACCCGTTGGCGGGCTCTTACTATGTGGAAGCTCTTACTGATCGTATTGAGGCTGAGATTGATGATTACATAAAGAAGATTGACGCCATGGGCGGCACCTTGAAGGCAATAGAAGATGGATACGTGCAGAAAGAGATTCAGGATAGCGCCTATCGTTTTCAGAAGGAAATAGAATCGAACGAGCGCGTATATGTTGGGATTAACAGATACACCATGGAGGAACCGCCACCCACCAATCTGCTCAAGGTGGATCCCAAGCAACGGGACATAGAAACGGAGAAACTGAAAAAGTTTCGGGTGGAAAGAGATCAAAAGAGTTGGAAAGCAGCTCTGGATAGGCTGGATGAAGTGTCTAGAACAGACGAGAACGTTATGCCGGTAGTGATTGAGGCGGTAAAGGCCCGGGCCACAGTGGGTGAGGTCTGTGACGTCTGGCGGAATATCTGGGGTGAATACCGGCCGAAGGAATTTGTGTAAGCGCAAATTCAGCAGGCAGGCGGCAGCGGGCAGCTGGCAGAGCAGTTTTCGCTTCGCCAGTAACTGCTGCCTGCTGGTATCTGCTTGCTGCTAGCTGGATACGGGAGGTTGAGGATGACAGGTAAAAAGAGAATCAAAGTCATCATGGCCAAGCCTGGCCTTGACGGTCATGACCGAGGGGCAAAGCTCCTGGCACGCGTTTTTGCCGAAGCGGGTATGGAAGTGGTTTACACCGGGCTGCGCCAGACCCCTGAGATGATTGTTGAGGCGGCACTGCAGGAAGACGCAGATGTGGTGGGTTTGAGCAGCCTGAGTGGCGTTCACAACTACTTCTTTCCGCGGGTGGTGGAACTACTTAAAGAAAACGGGTTGGATGATGTTCTGGTTGTCGGTGGCGGTATTATTCCCGATGAGGACATTCCTGGCTTGAAGGACTCAGGGGTCGCTGCCATCTTCGGACCCGGTACAAGAACAGAGGATATAGTCAAATTCATCGTAGAAAAAGTCTCTAGGAATTAATAAGTGCTCATCCGGAAGTAACCGTTTCCGGATGGACACAAAATCTCGAGACTTGGATATCTCTGTTATTATGGAAGATCTAGCTGCGGAAGTGTTGCAGGGTTCAGTACGGGCTATGGCCCGGCTCATCACCTTGGTGGAAAACGAGGATCCCCGAGCCTTTGAATTCCTCGGGTCCATTTATCCGCATACGGGGAGAGCGCATGTGTTGGGTATTACCGGCTCTCCCGGCACGGGCAAGAGCACTCTTACTGATAAAATCACCTCGGTGCTTCGCCAGCAGGAGAAGACCGTGGGCGTTGTAGCCGTGGACCCCTCCAGTCCTTTCACTGGTGGCGCCCTTCTCGGTGATCGGATCCGTATGCAGAGGGCCTCCGGGGATCCGGATGTTTTTATCCGCTCTATGGCCACCCGCGGAAACCTCGGCGGGCTTGCACGAACCACAGCGGACGTGATCAAAATCATGGACGGTTTCGGCAAAGACTGGGTTATCGTTGAAACTGTGGGTGTGGGCCAGGATGAAGTGGAGATAGCCAAGACCGCTGACACCACCATTGTGGTATTGGCTCCGGGCCTGGGCGATAGCATCCAGAGCATGAAGGCGGGAGTCATGGAGATCGCCGATCTCTATGTCATTAACAAAGCGGATAGATCCGGTGCTGATGCACTGGTCACCGAGGTTAGGATTCGGGTGGAGCAGGACGCCCAGATCAAAGAGGCAGCCTGGCGAGCTCCGGTACTCAAAACCGTGGCGGTGGAGGATCAGGGAACGGAACCACTGTTGGAAGCCATTGAGAACCATCGCAGCTTCCTTGAACAAAGCGGCAGACTCAAGAAAGTTCGCCGGGAAAAGACCAGACAGGAGACGTTGTCTCTGCTAAAGGAAGAGATTTCCCACAACGTTCTGGAGAAGATTCTCGGAAATGGACGCTTTGACGATCTCATTGACGACATCGTCGCGCACAGGAAAGACCCCTACACCAGTGTTAAGGAGATTGTGACCACGATCTTTCCGGACGAGGAGTAGTGTAACACTAAGCACTGCTCAGGGAGCAGCCCCGCGACAAGCTCGGGACGGGCTGGCAGCTAGCAGCAGGCAGGTGAGAAAAGCAGAATCGCGAAAACACGAAAGGACGAAAACACGAAAGCGGTCTGTAGAATACATTAAAAGGGATATGGATGGCTTGGAAGGTCCCGCAATGCGGGCCGTCCCGATTGCACCGCATCGGGACCCATGTGAAGACCCATTGGAGACTAGAATAAGCAAGCTTATTCATCCTCCAATGGGTCTTCACTGGGAACTTCCAAGCCCCTCTACAACTAAGGTTATTCTACTCTCACTTCTGCCGTACTCTTCAAATTGTGTGGTTTATCTTCGTGCTTTCTATATTTCGCGCCTTCGTGATTAACAGGCTTTCGCTGATCTGAGGATCAGACTAATTCACGACTTGAAGAATTTCGACGCGGAGACGCGGCGAGATAAACACTAAATGAATAATGTGAAATGATAAATGGCTAGGGAGGAATAGATGAAGGTACTCAAGATCGATCACTTGGGAATAGCAGTTCATAGTATCGAGGAAGCAAAGAAACTTTTCCAAGACACACTGGGTCTGAAATTTGAGGGCAGTGAGACTGTGGCTGAACAGAAAGTGACCACTGCTTTTTTCCCTGTCGGCGACAGTGAGGTTGAATTGCTGGAGTCCACAGCCCCGGACGGACCCATCGCCAAGTATCTAGAGAAAAGAGGTGAAGGTATACAACACATTGCCTTTCGGGTGGAAAACATAGAAGAGGCCCTGGC
>JAUVTM010000280.1 GCA_030601545.1 Syntrophobacterales bacterium | reverse complement strand
GCCGAAACGGTGTTGAGTCTGTTCAGCCGCCGTAAGAAAAGCCTCTCCAGGTCGCTCTCCAAACGGCGCATGACCGAAAAAGCCGAAGCGGAGGTCAAAGAATCGCTGCAAGCGATTGAGGAGTACGAGCGACAAATCGAGGAGCTGCAAGCGGAGCAAGAAGAAACTCTTGATGAAGTTAATGAACGTTGGGAAGAAATAGCCAGTCAGCTGACCGAGATTCAAGTCACGCCCTACAAAAAGGATATTCTCGTCGAAGTGTTTGGCGTGGCCTGGTTCCCACACTACGTGGTCAAAATCGATGGGCAAATTATGGAGCTGCAAGGATACCGCGGGATGGGGAGGGTTTAATGGAGAGCATAATGGATTTCGGTCCCTGGATCATCCTGTTTTCTGTACTGGTGTATGGTTTCGTTCACTCTTTATTGGCAACGTTAGCTGCAAAGGCGCGTGCCAGACAGTGGTTTGGTCCTGGAGCGGAACGCTGGTACCGCTTGGCTTATAACACATTCGGCATTTTAACCTTCTTGCCTGTCCTCGCCCTGGTGGCCGCGTTACCCAGTGAGAGGCTCTACATGATCCCCGCGCCTTGGTCTTATGTTGCCCTGGCGGGGCAGCTGCTGGCATTGCTGGCTTTAGTGATTGGTTTCCTGCAAACCGGAATATGGTCCTTTTTGGGATTTGAGCAAATGCTGAATCCATCCCCAAACCCAACCTCTCAGATGGTGACGGGTGGGCTTTATCGCTGGGTCCGTCATCCGCTTTATACAGCTGGCTTGGCTTTCATCTGGTTGACCCCCATCATGACCAGCAACTTATTGGCCCTGAACATCGGCTTGACGATCTACCTGGTTGTTGGGGCGATATATGAAGAGCGTAGACTGGTGCGCGAATTTGGGGAGCAATACACCCGCTACCAGGAAAGAGTACCGATGTTGATCCCTGGATTAGGTGGTATCCGGCAAAATGATGCTGACGATGAGTTTGATTGACACTATTTACCAGTCTGGTTGGTTGCCGTCATTATGGTCTCGACACGTTGAATGCTGCGGTTTATTTTAATAACGCTCTTCCCCCAACATCCCGTGGGATCTTGGCTTCAAGATTTCCTTCTCCGAAAACCAAAGTCCGAATGCAACTTAAGAGGCAAACAATGTGCCTGAATTGTAGAGTAAAAGCCGGCGCTAACACCAGAGAATTAGGTGCTGGCGTAATCTTATTGGTTTTGTTGGTCGGTTGTATTGCCTGCTCTTCTGGTGAACGCCGCGAATCATACCTCAATGTCCAGGCCACTGTTGATGCTGCTGTGGGCGCTACTCAGGGAGCCAGAGAAGATTCTGTAGCTACAATAGATGCATCCGTTAATGCCCCAATGCGATCCGTTTTTACTGTTGAGCCAGCTGATACTTTTACTCCCCCCGACCATGTTACCCCGCTTGGGTCACCTGCTCCTGGCGTGGTGGGTTGTGCTCTTTTCCCTGCAGACAATGTCTGGAACACACCCATCGATACATTACCTATAGACTCGAACTCAGATGCCTACATCGCCACGATTGGAGCCGACATATACCTTCACCCTGACTTCGGCTCTGGAACCTGGGAAGGCAGCCAGATCGGTATTCCATATGTGGTCGTACCAGGTTCCCAACCTAAAGTCCCTGTAACTTTCGATTACTACGACGAAAGCGATCCCGGTCCCTACCCCATTCCTCGTGACGCGCCCATCGAGGGCGGCTCTGATAGTGATGGAGACCGACACATCCTAATCGTGGATCGCGACAACTGCAGCCTGTACGAACTGTTTTATGCCTTTCCTCAATCTAACGGGAGTTGGCGTGCCGGGTCTGGAGCTATCTTCGATCTACACTCCAATGTGCTTCGGCAGGCCGGCTGGACATCAGCTGACGCAGCTGGATTGCCAATCCTGCCGGGACTGGTGCGCTTTGAGGAAGTGGCTGTGGGGGAAATCCGCCACTCGCTGCGTTTCACAGCACCTCAGACCCGCCAGGAATACGTCTGGCCGGCACGACACTTTGCATCCACTCTCCCTGAAGACCAATATCCCCCTTTGGGACAGCGCTTTCGCCTGAGGGATGACTTTGATACATCGGGTTTCTCGCCAGAAGTTCAGGTCATCCTCCTGGCGCTCAAGGAATTCGGTATGATCCTGGCCGACAATGGCGCGCCTTGGTTCATCACTGGAGTCCCGGACGAACGTTGGGATAACGACACACTCATCCAGGAGCTAAGCCAGGTTCACGGTTCAGACTTCGAAGCGGTGGATGTATTCTCCCTAATGGTTGATCCTGACTCGGGTCGAGTAAAGGCGAGCGAGTGAAATAGAGGAGATATTCACAAAGTAACTGGTGCAGAAGTATGGTATGTGGAGTAGTCGTCCAACCTTCAGTCACATGAGAAATGTACTTAAATCTTCAGGTTCAAATGCTCCACAGATGAGAGCTCCCGTCATGGCAACTACCATAAAGTAATATCCGGTTGTCAATAACATCCCCACCGGCTTTGTGTTTCCCCCGCTCATCCTTTAGCGCTTATGAGACCCTTCCCCCCGGCCCCGTCCCGGTTCCGGGATCGGGATCTGTCCGACCAGGGACAGGCCCCCGGTTTGTCAGCCCAGGGACAAGGTTTCACTCCAGGGTGACATTCTTTTTAGACAGCCTCTTCATTGGTTTGAAAGCCAAAACAAGATATTTATCGTAACCCCGTTTTATTCTATGATTTGAAAATCCC
>JAUVTM010000307.1 GCA_030601545.1 Syntrophobacterales bacterium | reverse complement strand
CGCCGCGTTCCGTTTTTTGTCCGCACCAAGGTGCGCAAGAAAGTGGAAGAAGAGGTTGCCGCTGCCGGCCGCAATCGCGTCACCAAGACCGATCTGGAAGAGAGCAAGCGGAATCAACTGAAACGTCTTAGCGAAGGAGTCAAAGGCTACAGCGTCGAGGCCTGTTTTGGCTCCAGTGGCTGTGAAAACGCTGTGGTCTCCTCAGCCGACTTGACTTCCGACCTGGAAAATCTGCTTGAAAAATCAGACCTACTCGGTTTTCTGCGTTCACAATTGGGCGAGCGTTTGAAGTTGCATCACCAACTTCGTGTAACCGTGGCAGACTGTCCCAACGCATGCTCCCAACCGCAAATCAAGGATATCGGCATTATTGGCCAGGCCCAGCTCTCTTGTGAGGTCGAAGAGTGCACCGGTTGTGGTGAGTGTGAGGCTGTGTGCCAGGAATCAGCCATAATATTAGATGACGGATTTCTGGTATCCATAGAGGAAGATCTCTGCGTTGAATGCGGTGTTTGCGCCCGGGTATGTCCCAGCAATGCGATTACTACTTCTGCCAACACTTACACGGTCTTGGTGGGAGGAAAACTTGGCCGACACCCACAACTCGCCCGTGATCTGACCAGCAATCTTGACGCCGAGCAGGTACTCGACCTGGTGGGTGGTATCGTTGATTTTTTCAAAGCCAATGCCAATCCTGGAGAACGGTTGGGAGCGCTCATCAATAGGGTGGGATGGGGGGAGTTCAAGGAATCAGTCCTTTAGGAAATTAAATCGGCGAAAAACGCTAAGCTCAGCGGGCAGCAATGATGATCGCACTTGGATACATGATATCTTTTTCCTGCCAGCTGCCAGCCTGTCCCGAGCTTGTCGCGGGGTTGTCTGCTGCTAGCTGGAGTTGTGCGTCTCCGTATCTCCGTGTCACGGGGTTGCCAAGAGCAAGCCCCTCTACCAGACCGCTTCCCTTAACGTTTGCTCCAGAGGGATTGGGGTAAGTCCCAGAAGTTCATAGAATGGTTTTTCGTCGCAGGTGCTGCCCTCCAGTAGCATGGTTATCTGATCTGTGGTGAGGGGATATCCAGGAGCGTGCTGGAGTGCGGAAGTGGCCAGTCGTAAGGGTAGAACCGGCATGTGAATTTTTACGATGGACTTACCCATCACCCGGGCCAGGGTATCCATGATTTCATCGAAGGTTACGTTGTCAGGACCACCCACATCCAGCGTCTGATCTTTAGCGGTTTCCGGTTCAAGGGCCTTCTCGAACCCTTGAGCTACTGTGTTAACGCTGACCGGCTGAAAACGGTATTGACCATCCCCGATAATGGGAACCACATACTTCTTTACCATATCCCCGAACATCTTTATGGCTTCCCCACCCATGCCAAAGATTAGAGACGGCCGAAAGATAACGTAATTCAGCCCGCTCTGGCGCACCAGCTCTTCAGCGGCGAATTTGGTACGCAGGTATGGAGTGGGACCATCTTCCCTGGCCCCCAGGGCACTCATGTGAAGTAGCCGTGGAACCTTTGTTTCTTTGGCAGCTGCGATGACATTGGCCGTGGCCTCAGTGTGCAGCCGCTCAAAGGTAATGTCTCGACTTGGAAAGGCTCGGATGATGCCTACCAGATGGATGGCCGCATCGCATCCTTTCATACCCTGAATAAGATCAGCACTTTCAGTAACATCACCTGTGACTATCTCTACCTTATCCGGTTGCTTCAACTTATACTCTGAACCCGATCGTATCAGAGCTCGCACCTGGTGACCCTGATCCAGAAGAGTATTCAAAACATGGTTGCCTACAAACCCTGTACTTCCTGTGACAAATACCTGCATGGCAAGCTCCTATCCACTGGCAGCAAACTGGACAATTAAGAGTCGAACATACAAGTGCGCATAACGGCTGGTGTTAGCTGACCCGAACGCTGTCAGTGAAAACCTGCTGTGATGCGACAGGCCAAACGGTTAGCAGTAGATGGAGGCATCTTATAACAAGCCCCAAGATTAGGCAAGAGAGACAATTTGTAGCTAGTATAACAAACTTACAGGGATGGCTTGACCTTCAACGAGACCAGTCTTATGCTGTGGGCAAGATCCGCAGCTTCCGGCGAGGAGATTCCATCATATGATTACGTGGCTTGACATTTTGTTTCAGGTATTGATCCTTTTCTTTTCCGTGGTTCTCCACGAGGTGGCTCATGGTTATGCTGCCCTTACCTTGGGTGATCCCACTGCTCGGGACGCCGGTCGCCTCACCTTGAACCCGATTAAGCACATGGATCCTTGGGGTACCGTGGTTTTGCCGCTGTTTCTCATTTTAATACGCTCTCCCTTTCTGGTTGGCTGGGCCAAACCAGTGCCAGTCAATCCATATCTCATGAGAGATCCCAAACGTGGAATGATGTTAGTAGG
>JAUVTM010000121.1 GCA_030601545.1 Syntrophobacterales bacterium | reverse complement strand
GCATGGTGCAGGCCACCAGCGATGTTGAAGGCAATCTTCTTGTTTTCTTCCCTGATCTGGCGGACGCATTCAAGAGTGGCACCGGTGACCAGAAGAGACCAATCATACAAACCAGAAAAGACCGGGTTATCACCGCTGCCTAAGCCGTATTTCCAGGCTTGCGAAGGAGCCTGGCCATCATTGGATTCCTTTAAAATTTCAATATACTTTTGAGAATGAGTCAGGAGCAGATCTTGTTCCTCAGCCTCCCGGGCTTCAACCCATGGTGCCTCAGCGTTGTCAAAGAGACCATAGGCGCGAATCAAGTCCATGGTCAACTGGAGTCGCTCCACCTTCAAGGGGTGATTGGACCCATAACTGTGACTACTGAATTGTTTGCTAAAAACGAGAACTTCTTGCTCGGCTCCGCTCATAACACTCTCCTGTTACTTCAACACCATCTCAACCCGCCGATTGAGAGCTCTCCCCTCTTCCGTGTTGTTATCAGCTGTCGGCCGGAACTCGCCGTAACCTTTGGCTGCCAGCCGGCTGGCATCGACCCCGTGCTCAATGAGCCAGCCTGCAACCGCTTGAGCTCGCCGTAAAGAGAGTTCTAGATTGTATTCTCGAGTGTATGTGGAGTCAGTGTGTCCTTCAATAATTATCTTCTGTGCTGGCTGCTCTTGGATCGCCGCCACAATTTCTCGGAGTCTTGCTTCAAATTGAGGCTTTATCTCAGCAGAGTCGGTGTCAAAATATATGTCGTGAAAAATTGTGGTGGTGGTCTCCTCATCGAGAGGTTTCTCTAAGACAGTCTCCTCCTGAACCTGCTCCGGACCAGTTTCTTCCTTGGGCACACTCAGGCCGGTATCATAGATGGAAGATACTAAGGCGTCTAATACTGGAACCTGGCATTGCGGCCGCCGTTCATCATGCACGCGCCTGCCGTACCAGATACCCTTCACCTGCCCCCTTTCGTACCATAGGCCGTTCAGGGAGTTGCCATCTGACGATAGGACCATGAAGGCGATGCCACCGTTCGGGCCATCTTCCCACCAGCGGAACTTAAGAACACGGCCATTCGTTCTGCCGGATAGGGTGCCGTTGTCACCATCGTAACAACCTATCACCAAGTTAGCGCTCTGTTCCAATCGCATCAGACCGAAATTGGTCGAGTAGATTCCTTGGATGGGCCTCTGTTGTGTGACTGCGCCTACGGGCTCCCCGTAGGCCTCAAGTTCCATAAGTTGGGTGTGCCAGGGATTTCCCCAGTTCGACAAAACTTCCAACTTCAACCAACGAACCTCAGTTGGCTCCTCCAGTAGAAACACTTTCCGATCACCCTTGGCTGCTTCCCCGTCAAGTATGAGGTCAAAGCCCTCCTCATGGGAAGTTGTCGAGCCGGAGAGCACGAAATGACGCCCCGAAATCCCACGGAAGCTGGATTCTTCTGCACCCGTGTTGTCAATAACAAAGGATTTCAGCAGGTATTGACGCGGCAGCTCGATGACAAAATCATTTGGATAGGGGTGGCCTCTGCTGCTACTCCATCCAGTGGTATTTGAGCCACTCAAAAGAGATTGGACGTTCCACCTTCCCCCGAACTGAGTTGTCGCTGACAGCGCCAAGGCGCCACTCTCGAGATCAAGTAAGTCTTTATCCTGGTCCGCCAGCAGAGGGGCTGAAACAAGAAATACGGTCATCACGAAACCCCACAACTTCCAACTACTCAGCAGTCGGCCTTTGGTGGTTAATCGACCTCTTGAAGCCTTGCTAGTGGACATTTCCATGTCTCCTGATCAGTTTCCATCCATAAATGGCCCTTTTCCGTAATCTCTGCGGCACGACCACCCAGCTTGGAACCATTCAAGCACGGAAGTTTTGGCAGTATAGACCAAAGCGTTTCAGTTTTACAATGACCAAAGCTTAATCAGCATGCAGCTGGCAGGGGGCAGCCCCGCGACAAGACCTGTCGACGAGACTTGTCGACGAGCTCAAGTCGAGTCGCTCAGGTCGAGTCGCTCGGGACAGGCGGGCAGGGAAAAAGCTGGTTTCGAGGCCGATCTGATGGTATTATCCACGCTATTTTCGTTTCGGCACTTTGGGCCAAGTTATCTGGGTCTTGCTAGATGCTAGAGCTTTAGCTCAATGCAAGGCCCTTGGAGTGTCGGAGTGATGATTATTTTAGATTTCAGATTTAGGATTGCAGATTGATAATCTAGAACCAAGTACGCCTTTCTAAAATCTACAATCTAAAATCTGAGATCTGCAATCATTAGGCTCCACTACTCCAAACCGCCTGTGGTATAGCTGTACAAAGCCCCATTCTTGCCACCTGTGTTCATTGGAACAGGAAGAGCTGTGTCTGGCAGAATCTACAAAGCTGATTCGCTCTTGATGCTGACTGCTGTTATTTGGGGTGGCGCTTTCGTGGCTCAAAGGGTGGGAATGGATTATGTGGGTCCGCTCACCTTCAATGGTGTACGGTTTGCACTCGGGGCTCTCACCTTGCTACCGTTTGCTTTGCGGGGTGATAGAGCAACAGAAAAGGAGCAACTCCAGCGTCTTACCAACAAACAGGCTGTTCTTGGGGGTGGTTTTGCTGGGTTGGTACTCTTTGGAGGAGCTACTCTCCAGCAGGTGGGACTCGTCTTCACCACGGCGGGAAAGGCTGGTTTTATTACCGGCCTCTATGTGGTCATTGTGCCGCTCTTGGGAATGCTGTGGAGACAGTGGCCAGGCTGGGGCGGTTGGGTCGGAGCGATCATAGCTGCAGTTGGACTCTTCCTTCTCAGCTTTACCGAGGAGTTTAACCTTGCTCCCGGAGATGCCTGGGTACTTGCAAGCGCCTTCCTGTGGGCAATTCACGTTCTCATATTGGGATACCTTTCACCCAGGGTAGATGTACTAAAGCTTGCCTGTGCCCAATATGCGGTTTGTTGTTTTTTAAGCCTTGTGGTGGCAGGGTTCATGGAGTCGATTACCTTTCATGGTTTGCGAGAGGCAACAATCCCTATTCTTTACGGGGGCGTGATGTCTGTAGGGGTGGCCTACACCCTACAGGTGGTGGCCCAGAAGGTTGCACCTCCGACTCATGCAGCGATCATACTGAGCCTTGAGGCGGTGTTTGCGGCTCTAGCCGGTTGGTTTATTCTCGGTGAGGTGCTCACATCCCGCGGGCTGCTTGGTTGTGGGTTGATGCTGGTGGGAATGATAGTGGCGCAACTTTGGCCTTAAGGGGTTTCTTTCGGCACTAGTTCGGCCAGAAACTCGAAGACCTTTAGGCCTTCCAGATCTGCTGTTTCCTCACCCCGGGCGTATTGCATGACCCAGGCAAGGTCTAAGTCACTCTGGGGCGAGAGAGTTCCTTTCTTCAAACCCAGCGCGAAGTTTTCCTCGTTGAAAAACACGATATTCTCAAAGGTTGTAGCAGTCCCACCGTTCGTCTTTCGTCTGGCATAGACCTGCAAATCATGCTCCAGTATTCCCAGAGACACCGGCTGAAAATCCAACAGTTCAAAAAAAAGATCGAAAGATTCCTGGATCTGCTCTAGAGATTTATTCTCCAGACCCCGGCGCGCATCCTCCACCAGCAGGGCCAGGTCATCTCTGGTATAGCTGAGGTCCAGCAGCGCCAGAGCATTGGCATGTATTCGTTTCAGTGATTCCTTACCCTTCGTGGCGATTACATCCTGGTCATTCATGATTTTTTTGATGTTCTTGATGCTAAACATTTCTTTCCATTCAGGGCTTTTTCGTAGGGCTACGTCGTACACGGTGGTGTGGTAGATGGGAAGCTCGTTGTCGAACACCAGCACCTCCATAATCTCCCCCTCTAAGGGACGTACATAGAGGTGCAGGTCTCTGACCTTCTTGTGCTCAAGATCTGTCAACTCCAGGAGTTCTTGCGTGAGTCCCTTGTCCAACCTTCTCTGTCCCGGGGTCTCGCGAATGGTTGAAGTAATCTTTCGCAGAAGTCTATTGAGGTTGATTTTCGCTTTTAGATTTTCTTTGAAAGACATGGTGTTAGTCTCCTTGCGAGTGTAGTCTAACCTGTCAAATCACTTTCTATCGACTCAGGTAGAGGTGGTCAGCGGCTGATCTTGGAGTATTGGAGTACTGGAGTATTGGAATAAATGCATTCTATACTATCTCAATTATAATGATAGCAAAGAGTGGGACGCTGGAGAAACGCTTAACTAATTACAACAATGTTGGACTTTCCCGGTTGAACTGGTATCATTTTTCTAGTTTGCTCAACAGTAGAGGCAAATTTTTCTGAGCGTGGTCACAAATCGATGGCTTTACCTCCAAGGAGTTTCTATGGAGTATTGGAAGGACTTTGAAGCGGCCAAGGTTTTCTGTTTTCAGTTACCATTACTCCAGTACTCCAAGATTCCATTACTCCAGAATCCACCTGGAATAGCAGATAGCATGTACCCCCTCTGGGGATACGCAAAAGCCTGGTCCTTTAGGCATGGATTCTTTACTGTGCGAGAGAAAATAAAATGCGAAAGATAGGGCTCTTGAAGAATATCATACAAGAGTATGCTTGGGGGTCAAGGACAGCTATCCCTGGGCTTTTAGGCCAATCAGTGCCGGCGGACAAACCACAAGCAGAACTCTGGATGGGAGCCCACCCGAAAGGTCCATCCCAGGTCCTCTCCGATGGCCTCTGGAGATCTCTGCCGGAGGTAATTCAAGAAAGCCCTGAAGAGACGCTTGGGAAGGAAGTAGCCGCTCGGTTTTCCAACCAGCTGCCATTCTTGTTCAAGGTGCTCGCTGCAGCGAAACCGCTGTCGATCCAAGCACATCCCAATAAGGAGCAGGCCGGGCAGGGCTTCGCCCGGGAAAATGAGCTTGGAATCCCCTTAGATGAGCCCCACAGAAACTATCGAGACGACAACCATAAACCAGAGATAATCTGTGCTCTGACACCATTCTGGGCCCTGAACAGTTTTCGTAAAATAGGGGAGACCCTCAGACTATTAGAAGAAGCCAGGGTTCCTGGTTTGGCAGAAATAGTATCGTTTCTGCGGAGCCACCCCAACCGGGCTGGGTTGAAAAAATTCTTCAACCATTTAATGACCATGGACAGTGGAAAACAACGCAAGATTGTTGAGCAAGCGGTCAACTCTGCTGAGAAGCGGACAAATGAAGAACCAGTCTGGACATGGATGATCAAGCTCAATGAAGAGTATCCCGGTGATATGGGGGTTCTCTCTCCTATTTTCTTGAATCTTGTCCGTCTGGAACCCCAGCAAGCCATGTATCTGCCAGCAGGGGAACTTCACGGTTACTTGGAAGGTGTTGGCATTGAGTTGATGGCCAATTCTGACAACGTTTTGAGGGGGGGGCTGACGCCCAAACACATAGATGTTCAAGAACTTCTCGCCGTTTTGAATTTCACAGATGGCGATTTGAATATTCTAGGCCCCGAAAACCTCGCCTTTGGGGAGGCAATCTATACCACGGAGGCGGAGGAATTTGTTCTCTCCGTGATGAGGATAAATAAAGAGTCTCCCTTCAGCAGCGCTCGCGATCGCAGTGTGGAAATGATGATTTGTACGGAGGGCAATGTTAGCGTCACTGATTTGAGCGCTGGGGACATCACCCGCTTAACCAGGGGAATCTCCATTATTGTACCGGCAGCAGTGGAGCAGTACCGCATTGAAGGGGATGGGATTCTGTATAAGGCGGCAGTGCCGGTGTGAAAAGGGCATAGAGCAAAGCACATGGCGCATAGCACCATGTTAGTTGTCCGTGGTCAGTGGTCCGTGGCGAGTGATTACTAAGACCAGATTTCTCCTGCAACGGACAACGGACAACCCACGACGGACACCTGCAACCGTTCTCCACGATCTCGCGACACCAATTCGTGAAATATCCGGGCTAGGTTCTGACTTCCGTGTTGGCAAGTTGCTCTAGGGCCAACATGAGGGCCTGGGTGCCCAACTTACCGTGTCCCTGTGCCTTGACCGCTAGGTAGAGCTGGTGGACTAAAGCCAGGCCGGGTAGGGCAAGCCCCAGGCGCTGAGCCTCATCCAGGGCTATGGACATGTCTTTGATGAAATGTTCGACGAAGAATCCCGGGTCAAAATTGCGTCGGAGAATGCGGGGGGCCATGTTGTCCAGAGTCCAGCAGGAGGCAGCACCACTACTAACAGAACGCAGCATGGTCTCCAGATCTAGGCCTGCTTTATATCCATAGAGAAGACTTTCGCATACGCCAATCATGGTGCCAGCTATAATGATCTGGTTGCACATTTTGGCATGCTGTCCAGCGCCAGGTCCACCCTGGTGGACGATCTGCTTTCCCATGGTTTCCAGTAGTGGCTTGATGGCCTCAATAACATCCTTGCTTCCACCGACCATAATAGAGAGCGTGCCGTTGCGTGCTCCCACATCGCCTCCCGACACCGGAGCGTCAACTGCGTGCACTGACTTTGATGCGGCCGCAGAGTGGATTTCCTGGGCCAGACTTGGCGAGGTCGTGGTCATATCAATAACGATACTACCCGGTTTGGCGGTGGTCAAAATGCCACTTTCGCCCAGATAAACTTCACGTACATCTTGTGGAAATCCGACCATGGTGAAGATTGCATCAGACTGATCCGCTACTGCCCGGGATGACTCCGCCCAGGTTGCACCCGAGTCTAGAAGGGGTTGAGCCTTGGCCTTGGTGCGGCTATAGGTCTTCACCTTATAGCCCTTGGTGAGTACATGGTTGCACATGGAGAGCCCCATGACTCCGGTGCCGATCCAGCCAATGCGGGTTTTCAAGGAAATTACAGGTGGTTTGTTGTTGC
>JAUVTM010000253.1 GCA_030601545.1 Syntrophobacterales bacterium | reverse complement strand
CGATGAGAAAATAGCATGACACAAAGCCGAGTACGTACATGAGTCCATACCAGCGCAGCTTGAAAGGGCCAATCTCGATTATGTTTGGATTTATCTTGGGAAATGGGAGCATTATGTTGGCTGCTGCTCAGAGGCAGCTGTCTAATGAATAAGGGTGGTAGCAGTTCTCAATTGTTTTTAGCCTCAGTAGCAGTATCACAAGAGTATGAAGTCGGTCAACTACAGTACTGTCAGTGGGCTGTGGTCAGTTGTCCGTCGTCAGTTGTTACTAAACATCGAAAACTTGGTCCTTAGGGCTAGGTCAGAGTTCAATGGCTTTGCCGGTAAAGATTGCGAGCTTATTTGGAGTACTGGAGTATTGAAGTGCTAGAGTGACTAAAAATTCCAAATAGCAAATCACAATGACTAAGGTTTCAGTGTTCAGGTTTCAGTGTTCAGGATTCAGCTTTTTTTCTCTTCCCTGACACCTGACACCTGGTACCTGAATGATACCCGACACCTGACATCCTGAGATTTGGTGCTCGGAATTTGTGGATAGTAGCAGAGAGGCTATGAATTCTTCTGGTCGAAGAAGGAAGGACGGAGGGAACAGTCTATGCCAGCAGTAATTTCCATAGTAGGGAGATCGAAGGTGGGAAAAACTACTTTTCTGGAAAAGTTAGTTCCTGAGATAAAGAGCCGAGGCTATCGGGTCGGCACCATCAAACATGACGCTCATGATCATTTTGAAATCGACCACAAAGGCAAGGATACCTGGCGGCACCGGGAGGCTGGCGCGCAGGTGGTTGCTATCAGCTCCCCCACCCGCTTTGCCCTCACCAAAATGGTGGAGAGCGAGCTGAACGTGGATACCATTGTTGCCACTTACTTTACGGACGAGGATCTGGTGCTCACGGAAGGCTATAAAAGCGGCAACAAAGAGAAGATCGAGGTTTGCCGAAAGGAGTTGCAAGCAGAACTTCTCTGCAGCCAAGCAGATCGTCTGGTAGCAGTGGTAAGTGATTTTTCAGTTGAGGCGGGAGTTCCTCGATTTGAGTTGGAGGATATATCGGGAGTGGCAGATTTCATTGAAGAGCGCTTCTTGAGAAAAGCAGCTGAACCCAATGTGCTATTAAAGCTGGATGGTAAAAAGGTACCCATGAAGTCATTTGTAAAAGATTTTGTCTTAGGAGGTATTTTGGGGATGCTCTCCAATCTAAGGGGCTATGACGATCCAACCCAGGTGGATATATCCATCCGGCTCAAAAAAAAATGACGGCTTCGTAAAAAGTCCATCTGCTGCGTTGCGCTTTATCTTTAGTCATTGCGGCGTACGACAGGTACGCCTCATTCCTAAAGCTTCGCGCGCCTTGCATCTGGAGCATTTTACTGTGCCGTCTAATTTCTGGTTTTTGTGAGTCCATTAACGTTGAGTGACGAGGGTGAAGTGGCTGGTATGGTTGGGGTAGTCCTGGTGGGAGGAAAGAGCCGTCGTTATGGCCGCAACAAGGCTTTGGAACTCTTCCAGGGTGAACGACTCATTGATCGACAGGTGCGGACTGTTGGGACCCTGTTTTCTGAGGTACTGGTTATCACCAATGAGCCAGAGCTCTATCTTCATCTGGACGTGACCATTGTCCGAGATGTCATTCCTGGACAAGGGCCTTTGGGAGGGATTTACACTGGGCTTCTCTTCGCCCAGGGTAAGAGCGTGTTTGTCACGGCCTGCGATATGCCCTTTGTCCAGCCCGCTGTGGTTAGACGCATGGTGCAGTTGGCCAAGAACTATGATGTGATCGTTCCTGAGAAAGTCGAGGGGTTGGAACCGCTCCACGCCATCTATTCTTCCCGTTGCCTGCCGCACATAGAGAAAATGCTGGATAGCGGCACGCTCCAAGTCATCAATTTTTTCCCTGCAGTGAAAGTGTGTCGGCTCAGCTCAGAAGAAATTGGGCAACTGGATCCCCAGGGGCTCTCCTTTTTTAATATTAACACTCCCAATGATATGGACAGAGCCAGGGAGCTGCTGGCGGGACTCGAAGAGAGTCCAAGGCACGGGGGATAGTCCCTCCGCGTCGGACCACTCTGCGTACCTACTGAAAAAGATGTGAAATGGCGGTAAACGTGAACAAGCCAGTATCGTTGGAAGAAGCACAACATCTTGCTTTGGCGGCGGCAGTACCTGTCGCCACGGAGAAAGTGCAGCTCGAAAATGCCGGCGGTAGGGTGCTGGCGGAAGAGGTTCGGGCGTTGCGGCATGAGCCTCCTTTAACCCAGGCAGCCATGGACGGCTATGCGGTCCACAGTGAGGACGTGGACTCTACTTCTTCAAAGAAGAGCGTTTTTCTAGCCGTGGTAGGAACAGTTGGTCCCGGCCAGCAAATCGATCAACAGTTAGAGCGAAAAGAGGCGATACGGGTCATGACGGGAGCCATCTTGCCCGCCGGAGCAGATGCGGTGGTACCCCAAGAGATGACCGAGATTGTTGCCGAGGGAGTAGTGGTAAAGGCGCCTGTGGCGTCAGGAGACTACCTGATTCCAGCTGGGGCCGAGCTTCAGATGGATCAGCACCTTATTTCCGGCTCCACAGTCCTGGGGGCCAAGGAACTGACGATACTGGCAACCCAGGGATACAGCACGGTAAACGTGCGAAGGCAGCCGGTGGTTGCGGTTTTGGCAACCGGCAGCGAGCTGGTGGAAGTGGGCAAGTCCTTGGACCAGAAAGGGGTTTTCGCCAGTAATCTGCACACGGTGTCGCACCTTGTGAACCACTACGGCGGCAGAGCAAGAGCCCTGGGGATTGCAGGAGATAATGTGGAAAGGTTAGCCCGTTTTATCGAAAAAGGGAGCAGGGCTGATGTGATAGTTACCACCGGTGGCACAGGCAAAGGGGAGAAAGACTTGGTGTCTGATGCGGTTGGCACATTGGGTGGTGATGTGCTTTTTCACGGGGTGGCCATGTCTCCAGGAAAACAAGCACTGTTCGCCAAACTTGGTGGAACTTTGTTGTTTGGTCTACCTGGGAGACCAGCCGCCACCTACATTGCTTTCGAGCAACTGGTTCGTCCGGTGTTGCTCCGAATGCTCGGCCTTTCCCAGGTTTTTCCGCCAGAAACTACCGCTGTCTTGAGTGGGTCAATGAAGGTTAGGGGAAAGACTCTCTCGTTTCTCTTCGGTCGTTTGATTTTCGGGCCTGCCGGCCT
>JAUVTM010000077.1 GCA_030601545.1 Syntrophobacterales bacterium | reverse complement strand
CTAATATTCGCCGCTGCTGCTTTTGTCGTTGGTCGATTGAAGCAACTGCAACACGAAACGCGCACGTCCAGAGTAACCGCTTTGGAAATTGTGGCCCAAAAACTGAGCCTGGCGGACACCGATGGCAATGAGCGCGTTTCCATTTCTGCCTCTGCTGATCGCACGGTAATGACATTCTACGATAACAACCAGGTATCGCGAGTTACTCTGGAGTTGACAAATAAAGAACCTGTACTCAAGCTCATGGGTGATAACGGTAGTGCGGTGGTGGCAATTGATTACCATGGCATGCCGAGTTTTACCCTCCGAGATCATGCAGACGAGGTAATCTGGTCGGCACCCTGACTCACGCTTTTTGCTCTAGGAGGATCCAGGAATGACCACCTCAGAGTCCAATTCGAGAATAAACCCCACCGCAGTAATTGATCCCAGGGCCGAGATCCATCCAGAAGCTGAGATTGGTCCCTACGTGGTTATTGACGGCCCGGTAAAGATCGGCCGCGGAACGCGGGTGATGGCACATAGCTATCTGACGGGCTGGACCGAAATTGGTGAGGACAACACCATCCATATGGGAACTGTGATCGGGCATGAGCCCCAGGACTTGGAGTACGAGGGTGGGGAGACATATCTGCGGATAGGTCACCGCAACACAATCAGAGAACACGCGCAGATTCATCGCGGCACCAAACCCGGGAGTTCCACCATTATTGGCGACGATAACTTTATCATGAACCAGGCCCACATAGCCCACAACTGTGAGATCGGCAACCGCACCGTTATCGCGGGGGGTGCTCTTTTGGCTGGATATGTGGGGGTGGAAGACGGGGCTTTCATATCGGGCAACTGTGTGGTCCACCAGTTCGTGCGGATCGGAAAATTTGCAATGCTTCGCGGTCTATCCCGCACCAGTCGTGATGTTCCGCCTTATTGCATTATGGACGGCACTCACACAGTTAAGGCGATTAACCAAGTGGGACTGGAACGCGCGGGTTACAGCAAGGAGACAATTGGCGAGATCAAAAGAGCTTTTTCTCAACTGTTTCGCCGCAAGAGCAACCTCGCCCAGGCGATCCAGGAACTCGAAGGCAAAGGCTCCCTTTCTGAGGAAGTGACGTATCTTTTAGATTTTATAAAAAGTTCAGAGCGCGGCGTCTGTTTTGGGCCCAAGAACCGTTAAGGCTAAACCCTTATTAATACCTGAAAAATCATGCCCACAAGCTAAATCCCTCCTCCCGATTGTTTTCGCCTGCACGATTTTTGCATTCAAACCAAGGCTAAACATTTGCGGGCCTCTTTTGCCCCTTTGGGCAGAGACATGAGAGCAAGGAGGAAGGTATGAGCATAGTGGAGATCAAAAATCGGATTGTTGAAATTGTTGCCAATCAGCTAGGTATAGAAGAGGAGGACGTCACTGCCGAGGCGAGCGTAATAGATGACCTTGGGGCGGATTCCCTGGACGTTGTGGAGTTGGTCATGGCCTTGGAAGAGGAGTTTGACCTAGAGATCCCCGACGAAGAAGCGGAGAAGATCACAAAAGTCCAGAATATCTTCGATTACATGGCAAATGCTTTACAGGCGGCCTAGATTGGACAACTAGTCGCTTCCTTATCCATATGGCTTCTGGAGTTTTCTTACATCGGATATATAACTCTTCTTCATGGAAGCAAGCAGCCTCACAGTTGGGGGAAGGAGGAGGATGATGCTTATCAGAAAAAAAATCGCAATCATGGCAGTGCTCACCGCATTATGTTTCCTGGGTCTCGGTGCAGGGAGCACGGTGCAAGCGGAGCCATTTCAGACAACCGATAATCTGACGGTACAGATTAATTGGTTAGAACACAACCTCAGCAACGCCCGAATGGACCAAGTAGATATCTTGTCACCAACCCAATTTGCCAAGGCTGAAGAATTCCTAAACGGCGCCAAGAAACGGCTGGAGCGTGGAGATAGCCCGGCGAAGATCGTCAAGAAGATATCAAGAGCCCAAGCTGAACTCAAGAAGGCTATGGAATCGTCGCGCCTGGCGAAAACCGAATTGTCCGACGTCATAAAAGCCCGGGAAATGGCGCGTTCTGCCGGTGCCACCAGCTATGAGCAGGACTACGCTGAGGCGGAAAGAAAATTCCTCAATCTCACAAAGGCGGTTGAGAAAGATAAGATAACACGCGCCCGCAAGAATGCTCCAAAGGTGGCGGAACGCTATCGAGAGCTCGAGTTGCGAGCAATTAAAGAGCAAACCCTGGGCCAAGCGCGCACGCTCATCAAGCAAGCCGAGAAGGAAGGGGCACGAAAGTTCGCGCCGAAGACCTACGCGGCAGTGCAGGAAAAATTGAAGGAGGTTGATGGATTTATAACCAAAAACCGCTATCAGAAGTTGAAGATGCACAACATGGCCAGCGAGGCTCTGCTGCAGGCGGGCCGCCTTCTCCAAGTGACACGGCAGACTAAGACCATCAAAACAATGAAACCCGAGCACATCACCCTCTGGGTGGAGGGGATTCTGTACGATACTGCCAACAAGCTTGGCACCGCTGATATGCGCAATCAACCTCTGGGAACCCAGGTGGAAAATATTACGGGCTCCATCGACGCCTTGCAGCAAGATCAGCGCTTCCTGGTCAATAAAGTGAAAAATCAGCAGACAGAAATAGAGGCAATGACTGAACAGATTGCCTTTCTGGAAAATCAAACTCAGAAGGAAAAGGCTGCCAAAAAACGGTTCGCTGCGAAACAGGAGGCCACTGCAAAACGGCTGGAAGCAGAGAGGCGGTTTAACCAACTGTTTACCAAGGTCCGAACCTACTTCAGCCAGGAGGAAGCAGAAGTATACAAACAGGGCTCCGAGCTGGTAATTCGACTGAAAACGATTCAATTCCCCGTTGGTAAAGACGTGATAATGCCGAACAACTACTCCCTGCTGAGTAAAGCTCAGAGAGCCATTCGCACCTTTGGCCAACCCAATCTTGTCATTGAGGGACATACGGACAGCACCGGCTCAGAGGTCAGTAACCAGCACTTGTCCCAGCGACGGGCGGAAGCCGTTCGCGCATATCTCGTCGCCAACGGTACCCTGCCAATGGACAAGATCATAGCTGTGGGATATGGATCCAAGCGGCCTTTGGCATCCAACAAAACCTCGACGGGAAGGGCTATCAACCGGAGAATTGATGTGATCATCAAACCTCAGGCCAAGGCAGGGTAGGGGGAGATATTAGAAGATTGTAGATTGCGGATTGTAGATTGTAGATTTGGGAATTTAGGGATTAAGGAATTCAGGGATTCAAGAAGGCAGGGGGCAAAGTAGATTGCAGATTGCGGATTGTAGAAAGTGGGCGGTCGCCCGTTCATGGCATTCTGAACCGTTGTTTTACTCAGGATAAACTTAAACTCCGTGGAGAATCTCAAGGTTTTGAAACGGCGAGATTCTTCACGGAGTTTGTTTTTTCGGCAAGTTCAGAGCAGGCTAAGAGTGCAACTATGGTTTTAGATTGCGGAATGAGGGTGTGAAATTGGTGTAGACTTGGGAATGCGTATTAAGAATTCAGAATACAGATTGCAGACTTTGTCCTTATTTAAGACTATAAACTAAGGCTAAATTATAAATCTAAAATCTACAATCTAAAATCTGCAATCTGAACTAAATCATAATCTCCCTGAGGGTGTCAATTTGATCCAGAGCCTTTCCTGACCCTAATACCACCGTAGTCAGTGGATCCTCGGTAATGGTGATTGGCAGTCCGGTCTCTGCACGGAGGAGTTTGTCGAGACCTTTCAGAAGTGCCCCACCTCCGGTGAGAACAATGCCGTTGTCCACAATATCAGCAGCCAGCTCAGGCGGTGTCTGCTCAAGCGCACTTTTTACAATTTCCACAATGGTTTTGATTTGCTCAATTATGGCTTGTCGAACTTCATCGGAGTCGATTCCGATTATCTTCGGAATGCCAGTAGTCAGGTCCCGTCCCTTGATCTGCATGTGTTCAGCTTGCTCAGCCCGATAAGCGTTGCCGACGGTGGTCTTGATCAGCTCTGCGCTCCGCTCACCAATGAGGAGATTGTACTTGTTTTTGATGTACTGAAGGATAGCTTCATCCATTTTATCGCCACCAACTCGTACCGATTTACTGTAAACGATGCCGGCCAGAGAGATTACCGCCACTTCAGTGGTGCCGCCCCCGATATCCACCACCATATTACTTGTGGGCTCGGTGATGGGCAATCCAGCGCCGATTGCAGCAGCCATGGGTTCTTCAATGAGGAAAACCTCTCTGGCACCGGCTGACTCTGCAGATTCTCGCACTGCCCGTTTTTCCACCTGAGTGATACCGGAAGGCACACAAGCGATTACCCGTGGCCGTATAAGAGTACGACGGTTGTTTGCTTTCTTGATAAAGTACCGGAGCATTGCTTCAGCCACTTCAAAATCGGCAATGACACCATCTTTCATAGGGCGGATTGCTTCAATGTGTCCGGGAGTGCGGCCCAGCATCATCTTCGCTTCCCGCCCCACAGCCAGTACCTTGTTGCCTCCTCGACCATTCCTTCGTACAGCAACAACTGAAGGCTCGTTTAGGACAATCCCATTGCCCTTGACATAAATAAGGGTATTGGCTGTGCCCAGATCAATAGCCAAGTCCTTGGACAGCCATCCGAAAATGGGGTTAAGAATCATAACTGCAGTCCTCCCTTCTTCCCGGGCAACGGTGATGCTCAAATCATACAGCAACCGAGACTACCTCGCCCCACCGACCGACGGGCCTCTAAACGCACTTCTGGACCCATCCTGTCTCGCTTTTTTTTCACTCAGTCTATGGGGAGAGGATATACGTCATTTGTGACAGCTCTACGAACATCAGTAGAGCAAAATACATGCCAAGATATTACAAAAACACGATAAACATTTTTGGGGAAGCTCCTGGCATACAAATCACTTGACAATTACTGGTTTTTCCTATAAAAAAGTCGCTCGTTCCATTAGTTACATATCAGCTCCGGCTTTGGCAAAACACCACCCCAAAAAAAGCAGGACCTGCTTCTGGGGCCTTTTTTTGCTTGACAGTTGTTGTTCCTTGCTTGTTGTCCGTCTTCTATTGCATGAGGATTGCTCCGAGTTTGTCCATCCATGAATAAAAAAGAGGCCCCGGCAACTTCCAGCCTCGACTCAACTATCCTCTCCAGTACAGCCACGGACCTACAAGAACGGACCTATTCTTTTAACCCGAGCCACCGCTCACAGTGAAAAGGGGACAGATGAAGATATTGGATTCAAGCAAGTATCAAGTTGCTCCCGTGCAAGCTGGATACACGGACCGGATCTTACAGCTGGATTTGGGCTCCCTCACCACATCGATAACAGAAGTGGATCCTGATTTCAGGCGCAAATACATCGGCGGTCGTGGCTATGCCATAAAGATGATCTGGGACGGGACCACCGAGGAGACCCGCTACGACAGTCCAGAAAATATTCTGGTCATGGCCAGCGGACCTCTCGGTAATGAACCAAGATTCCCGGGAACTGGGAAGTTCGTCATAGGCACCATTTCCCCTCTTACAGAGACCTTCATCGACTCAAATATTGGGGGACATTTTGCACCGCTGTTGAAGATGTCAGGCTTTGACGCCCTTGCTGTTCATGGGATCTCCAAAAAAGAAGTGGTGGTAATCGTGGATGGCGATGAAGGCACCGTAACTGTCACCACAGCCCCCTCATTCGGTGAGGAAATTGACAGAGGGGGACTAGAATATGGCGAGGCCCTTTTGAAAGAATTCACGGGTGGCGAACTCACAGAAAATGTGGCTGCAGTAACCACCGGCAATGGTGCCTTAAACGCCAGATTCGGCATTATTAACAGCCTGTTTTACGACAGGCGCCGCCGCCGGATCCGCAGCAAACAAGCCGGACGCGGTGGAACAGGAACGGTCATGCGGGTTAAGGGTCTGAGGGCGGTGATAGTCCGTTCGAGCCAGGCCCGGGTCAAGGCAAATCATCCTGCAGATGAAAAGTCCGTACAGCAGGCGGGAGCTGAACTAAAGAGGGTAATAAGCCAGCAAGATCCTAAACAGCTCAACCTGCGCGCCTGGGGCACACCCGTTCTGGCTGAGTACATGAACAAGTTCCATTTACTGCCAGTAAATAACTATCAATACGGCCAGCATCCTGATGCTCCGGCGGTCTTTGCTGACGTTTTTCTGGAGCGCTACTTCAACAAAGAAGTACCAGACGGCTGCTATATGGGCTGCAATCTGGCCTGCGCCAAAGGGGCCGAAGATGTTGCCCTTACCAGAGGTCCGCAGGCTGGCAGGAAGGTGGGCATTGATGGCCCGGAATACGAAACTCTCGGAGCTGTCACCTGCCAGGGAATATTTGATCCTCACTTTATTATGGAATATAACTGGTACTGTGACGAGTACGGCCTGGACACCATTTCTATGGGCGTGACAGCCGCATTCCTTATGGAGTGTTTTCAGCGGGGGTATTTATCCGTCGGAGAGACCGGCTATGATTTATCCTGGGGTAACATTGACGCCGCTGACCGTCTGCTGCATGAAACAGCCAGAGGGGAGGGACTAGGTAAGATATGTGGTCAAGGGGTGCAACGGGCAAAGAGGTGGGTTGCGGAAAAGTACCGTGCAAAAACAAACACATCCATTGATGAAACTATGTCCGAACTGGACAAGTTCGGGATGGAAGTCAAGGGGTTGGAGTTCTCTCTGTACATTACCAAAGAGTCGCTGGCTCAGCAGGGCGGATACGGCTTCTCCCTTAAGGGAGCCCAACATGATGAGGCCTGGCTGATTTTCATTGATCAGGTACATAATGAGATACCCTCTTTTGAAATGAAGGCCGACGCCTTGAAGTGGTTCCCGCTGATCCGCACCTGGTTCAATGCAGTGGGACTCTGCAAGCTTCCCTGGATTGACGTGCGCCATCCCGAGGCGGCCCAGACAGACAACCCTTCCCAGAATCAGCCCACTCTTGAATACTATGCCCAGTACTACAGTGCCACGATAGGTGAGAACAAAAGCGTACAGGATATTCTCGATGACTCGGAGAGGCTGCATGTCTTACAAAAGATGATTAACGTCCGCCAGGGAAAGGGGACGAGAGATTTCGATCAGATACCACTAAGGGCCATGGGACCAGTTTACTTCAACGAATACCAAGCACGTAGCGACTACTACGATGACTGGTTGCGGGAGGAACTTGGAACAGACGCTGCCCTCCCCGAGTCGCCCGAAGAAAGACACCAAGCTATCTTGAACCTCAGGCGGCAGGCATATCAAAAGCTCTGTGACGAAGTTTACAAGGCCAAGGGATATACCCCCGACGGGGTGCCTTTACGGAAAACCCTGGAAAAATTCGAACTATTAGACGAAAAGGCTGAGGCGCTGCTGCAAGCCCATGGAGTCTAATCAGTGATTTAAATTTTAGGCATTTTAGAACATTTTAGCGCATTTTAGACACTTGGCAGCTTGAGACTTGTCCGGTGGGCAATGCCCACCCTACAGTTGACCCATTGGTGCTTAGTGCCTAGTGTCGAGCGTACTATAATCCCTAGTTGCTTGAGATAACCTTTCGCAGAGAATTGACCATGTACGTATCTGTGACCTTCCTGGGTCTGCAGCGGGTTAAAGCCCAGAGCGACGAGATTCACATTCGGTTTTCAAAGAAAACCCGTGTTGCTGACGTGTTGGCGTATATTAAAAAACATCATCCGGAACTTCCGTTTCCAGAAGATGCCATTCTGGTGGCGGTAAACAACAAGGTCTCTTCCATGGAGAGGCTACTTAAGAACAAAGACAACGTCACTTTTCTTCCATTCCTGGGAGGAGGTTAGACCCATAAGCACTAAGTTGTTTTTGCCAAGGAGGGACTGAAAAAAATGAACATCGAACATCGAACGTTCAACATCGAACGTTGAATGGGAAAAGATGAAGAAACAGACATATGAACAGAGGAATTAATTAAGATTTTCGTTACGAGTATCAAAACGGCTGAAAAGAAGCCACGCCTTGGCGTGGTTGAATGTTCGGTATTGGGTGTTTGTTTTTTCATTCGATATTGGACGTTCGATGTTCGATGTTCGACGTTCATCTTTCAAAACAACCCCGCATGGCATAAATGCAACCTGTGAACATTTACAAAATAACTAGCGCTCATGGAGGTTAGCCCCCAGGAAGTCGCCACTCAGGGAGTACTTTCACAGCATCTTAGGATTTTTTCTCTTTTCCTCACATTTTTTCCTTGACATCCAGAGAGCTTGTGATTTAAATGTTATAGTTCACTAGAGGAGGGCGATCCCCTCCATTTAGGACGGCCCCTAGGCACCAAGTTATTATCC
>JAUVTM010000014.1 GCA_030601545.1 Syntrophobacterales bacterium | reverse complement strand
AGATCTGATTAACCGCAGCAAGGGTTTTACCCCTTAGCCTTTACAATGTAGCTCCTGCCATTAGCTAGCCCGGATGTTTCATGAATTACCGTGGCGAGACCGTGAAGATGGTCGTGCCACCGGGCAACCGCAGGGTGTTGGACCCGAGGCGTACCTGAATGGTACGTCGCAGGGTGCGACACCCGAGGACGCACGGAACGGCGGCCATATCCGCGGTCGCAGCAGGTAATTCATGAAACATCCGGGCTAGCTAATGGCAGGAGCTACATTGTAAAGGCTAAGGGGTAAAACCCTTGCTGCGGTTAATCAGATCTACAAAGGCCTCCAACCGAGTCTGCACCCCACCTGTCGAAGTGTGCTCATCGAAAATGAGGGTAAGCACCGGAATATTGTAATCTCTTGACACCTTGGCCAGAATCGTCTGAGCCACCAACTCCGGCATGCAAGTAAACGGCATCAGGTGAACGATACCGTCAAACCCTTTTCTGGCGAAAGCGACTGATTTGCCTACAGACTTTACGCTTTCACCCCCACTGGGTTCACGCAAGTATGGTGCGGCCTGCCGGAGGGACCACTTGAACTGATTACGCCTGAACAGCTTGAAGCGATAGCGGTCATTGAGCCAGTCACTGAGCCAAACGCCACGATGGATCTCAACTCCCATCTCCCCCAGCCGTTCTTCCACATTCATGTTGGCGTAATTTTCCAGGACCATGAAGATCTCGCCCACAATGCCTACCCGAAGAACAGTACGACTGCGGTCGTGAGCAACCGTAGCCAATATCTTACGTACCTTCCTCTTTGCTTGCCACAGGTCACGAAATCGCCTGGTTTCTTCAATTATCTTCATACTGCCACCAAGGGCCCGATCAGTTGCTCGTCTGTCAATCTCCCTTGGCCGCAGCCAGTGAGCACGCCTCAGAGCCCAGTCCACCAAAGCGAGCCGATAGAGTATGAAGAAAAATACCTTGTAAGAATCCCATTTGCTGTTAAGCCCAGCGATTCTCTTGACCATGTCCAGCATGTCACGCAGGCTGTCAGGGTCATCTGCTCGACCCATCCGGAACTCGTAGCCCAAGTCCCGCAGGATCTGTTCCTGAATCACGCTGTAGTATCCAAAACGGCAGGGGCCGAAGCCGCCAGACATCATAATATCGGTGGCACCTTGATTCAACGCCTGGATCATGTTGCCCAAATTCATTTTGAACGGCAGGCAGGCACACTCGGGAGAATAGCGCGTTCCCAGCATCAGTGCTTCTTTGTTGGGGCGAGGTGGCATGATTATGTCGACGCCCAGATTTTTGAACACCTGCTCAAAGCCAATGTGGAGATGACCCATGTGGGGGATGGTCAAATGCATCTCTGGTGATGTGGGTTGCTTTACAAACCTTTTTGAACTGAAGGGCTCTACCTCCTCCTCGACCACTCTTGACCCGAAAACTCCAATTTTTTTCCTCTGGTCCACCATGTCCAGAAAAGCCTCCACCCGCGTATTTAAACCGGCGTCGGCTGTGTGTTCGTCCAGGACCAAGTTGAGATATGGCTTGTTTGAATGTTTGGTAACGTAGTGCTCCACCAGCGCATTGGTAAAGGAATCTTGGCCGCAGCCAAAACTGGAGACATTGATGATGCCATCCACTTCTGCACATTGCATATAGTGCATCGCCGCGGCCACCAGTTCCTTGCCCAACTGCCAGTACACTTTCTTGGACAGTTTTTGACTTTCCTTGTCCTTGACTTCGCGGGGCAGAGATTCCGGGGTAACAATCTGTACACCATACCGTTTGAGCAGACTCAGCAGATCGTGACTGAGAGCCTTATCAAAGGAGATGTAGGGCCGACCGATGAGTGCTACTCGATATTGAGGTTGAAAACCAGACTTACTCTGTTGCTTGCCAAAGGTTTCGTCCCAGGGGCTCAAGGCCTCGTCCAGTGCATAGCTCAGCAGCCGCTGTTCAAATTCAACCTGAGCTTTCTGGGCAGCCTCCCACGCCTTCTCCACCCGGGCCTGGCTGTTGTCGAAATGGTGTCCCACCTCAAAGCAGGCCTCGGCAAATCCCTCTGGTTTTGGCAGTTTGGCGTTAATCCTGGGTGTCAACAAACCTGGCAAATTCGGGAACACATTGCGCACCATGTCGGTCAATCCCAGAATTTTGGGACACATATAGGCGTCTGGGCTGACGCTGATGACCCGTGGTAAAAGGATATAGTCCACCGAGTCTTTCAGCCTGGCCACATGGTCTAAAAAGACTTTGACAGGGAGACAAAGATCGCTGCGGGTGAGGCTTTGGGCGCTCTCAAATCTTGACCGTTCGGTGGGCTGTGACACCTGAACCTTGACTCCCAAGTGGAAGAAAAATGTTGCCCACAGGGGTTGGTATCTAAAATAGAGAAGGCCGCGTGGAATGCCAACTACCGGCGCATCAGCCGGAGATTGCCGCCCGGTAGCCCCATATCCACTGAAGTCGTTCCCGTTGTGTGGAGGCAATGAAGAGTGGGTCGCCAACTGCTCTCGCTCCAGATCAATCATTGGTTTCTACGGTCTTGACAGCTTACTCTGCAAACCGCCAGCACCGAGAATGCATCATTGAGGCGCGGCTTTCAACTTGCGGTTAATTGTTACTGTCCATTTTTTAGTGGCCCCGCCGACCCGAACCGTACCATAGTTTCCTCTGCTCTCTTGATACCAAACCCAGGCTGCGTTGAGCAGTTCCTGCTCAGGATGGTAGCCCTCTTTCCTGACCTCGAGCAAAATGGGCTTCTTGAGGTCCCATTCAAATTCCGCCGGCGTTGTTCCTCTCTCAACACCATCCACATAGTATGCAGCGCCTGGTGGGTCCGTGTTGAGTCGAATGATACCTGTCTTTCCAGTACAACCGGACAAACTCAAGAGAACGAGAAGACACATCATGGTGATCATGGAAGTTTTAGACATGACTACCTCAGACAGTTTTGGTTAGCGCCAGTCAATAACCGTTCTCTAAAATCCAGTCTCTCTGTGTTTTGTTTTGGGCTCAGCGTCGCGCCAAGGTGATCTTGCTCACCCCAGGTAGCAGCACCCGGTCACCGCTCATCTTGGCTAATTTTTCTCCCAGACTGCCAAAGAACCACGCCGCTAGACGCGCTCGTTTTCCGGCTGGCCTGGTCCAACCACAGACAGTTGTCCGGATCTCATGAAAACCTGATTGGTCAAGAATTTTATATAGAGTCATTGGAGAAAAGTCAAACAGATGAGAGGGGGCCTGATAAAGTTTCAGCCGCTCCGCCCAGGGCCTCAATAGTTTGACTATGGGGGCGGTGTGCGGCCACCTCAGGAAGAGCAACCCACCTGGTCGCAGAAGCCGATAAGCCTCTTTGAGCACTGCCATTGGATCCGGAAGATGCTCTATTACGTAAAATAGGGTTATTACATCATAGCACCCATCCGGCCAGTCGACTCGCGGCAACGGCTGGTCTGAAACATCGAGCCCCAAGGAATCTCGAGCGTAACGCAAACCTGTGGTCGGGATTTCAATTCCCTCTACCTGCCAACCACGTTGAGCCATCTCTTTCAGAAAGAAGCCGTAGCCGCAGCCTACGTCCAGCAACCGCCCCGGCTTGGGTACTGCTGTTTCTATGAGCCTGGCAGTCTCGATAAATACCCGCACCATGAGACGGCGCCAACTCTCCACACTTTGAGGGTCGGCAGGCAGATAGTCCTGATAATGGTCGTGCAAATACCTGCTTGAGGGTTGCGGCTCCAAGAAAATGAGACCGCAGTGGCGACAGCGAACATATTGCCATTCACCCTCACGAATGAACGGTCTGAATTCACTGCCTCGGCAAAGAAAACAGGAGGTCACACCCCTCCTCCTCTTTGGGGCCCCCCATAAAAGGAGGCAACAGTCCTTCTTCGCATTCCCGTTTCAGATTCAGTAGGGTCACTTCCGTCAAGGTGTTGTGTTTCTTCTCACCCCGCTTGAACACCCACACCAATCGATAGAGAAAATTGGAAATATTGTAAACAAAGGTATGGCTCACTCTGGTGCAGCTTCCTTGGGGCCTCAATTCCCACACCTCGTAGCCACCCCGGAAGGGCCCATCCTGGAACTGCAGCACCAGGAGGCGATCCTTCTCCATGTGCACCACTTGTGAATCCCAGCGAAGTTTTATCTTATACACCGTTTCGGCCCGAATGGTTGTACCAACCTGGTAAGGCCCGGGGCTCACCTTGCTCAGTTCAACGCGATCAGTGGGAATTAACGTCACAAATCTGTCAAAATCCGTTAGCACCGCAAATACCTGTGAAGGTCGGGCCTTAATGAGAGTGTGGTGTTCATTTACGTGTCCCTGGTAGTTGAGAAACTCCAGTCTCTCTGGAACAGGGGGAGGAGTAGCACAGCCCAATAAAACCAGAGCCATGAGACCTGCAAGCAACCGTCGCAACCACAATAGAGAACCGCTCATGGAAAGCATTCAGAATCGCGGCTAACCTTCGACAGGCTCCCCGGGACTGCGCCCGGGACAGGCAGGTCGGGGAAAGCCGCTCCCACAGTTTCAGATTTTATATTGCAGATTGTAGATGGAGTATACAATTTGCAATTATCAGTCCACAATCTGCAATCCGCAATCCAAAATCTGCAATCTAAAATCACTATCATCCCCCTCGCAACATCTTCAGGAGGCAGGCTCGAAAGGCCAGATTGTCGGGAAGAAAAAACTGAGGATTTGTTCTGGCTCTGGCAAGTCGCAAAACTATGGATCCGAGCGAAAGCGTTTTCTTGTAAAGCCAAATAAATCCCTGTTCCAGCTGCTGCACGGTCATTTTCTTGGGACGGAAGACAACGTGAGCGGTGTCGTACTTCTCCCAATCATTGTGGAGCAATCTGCCCTCCTCTTCAAGCTTCTGATAAAGGCGGGTGCCTGGATAGGGAGTGAGAATGCTAAAATAGACACTATCAAAGCTGGACTTGCGAATGAATCGTGCCATTTTGGGAAATACGGACGGATCATCATTATCGAAGCCAATCATGAAGGTGGCCTTGACGCCAATGCCATAACGGTGCAACTTGGCCACGGCCCACTCGTATTCTGCCGGTTTATTGATGCGCTTGCCACACTCCGCCAAGGTCTCTTCAGAAAGACTCTCCATGCCTATAAGGAGCCCGAGGCATCTCGTTTCTGACATCAGCTTCAATATTTCGTCATCCTTCGCCACCGATATGGATGCTTGGCCAATCCACTGGATGTTATAGGTTTTCAACATGTTAAGTAGTTCCATGCAATGTTTTCGGTTGGCGATGATATTGTCATCAACGAAGAATATGAGATTCTTGAGGGCCAGAACCTTATCCACCGGCTTTACTTTTGCCACCATTTCCTCAACGAGATTGACGGGTTTGGTCCGGTACTTGGCCCCGTAGAACTGGGTAACAGCGCAGAAATTACAGTTGATTGGGCACCCCCGAGTGGTCTCGATGAAGTCCACCGGGCTATACAATCCTTTGTCAATGATATCCCATCGGGGCGGTTGCGCTGCCGCTAAATCAAACAACTTCTCGGCCTTGTAGATCTGCCTCAGTTCCCCTCTTTTGAAGTCTTCCACCATCTGTGGCCATACTTGTTCCCCCTCTCCAATCGCAACCGCATCGCAGTGCTGGAGGGCCTCATCCGGAAGCGCTGATACGTGCATGCCTCCCATCACAACCTTCTTTCCTCTGCGCTTAAACGCATCGGCAATCTCATATGCCCGGGTGGCAAGTGGAGTCATCACAGTGATCCCGATAAGATCCCCATCTTCCTCAAAATCCACCTGCCTAATTCGTTCATCCACCATCTTGATTTCGCAGTCCGGCGGAGTGTATGCGGCAATGGTAGGTAATCCCAAGAAGGGGAGCTTAAAGAAAAACTCCGCCCCTAGAATTTTCTTCAGACCAATGGGAGAGATCAACAATATTTTCAATGACATTGGCACAATCCAGCTAACCTGCATTATTCACGAATCTTTTGGATTCATGAATAAGCACCCGCAACAAATTAAAAGTCTTTGTTGCGGGTTTCGACAGGGTTCTTCGCGCCCGCTCAAGATTAGCCCTGAGCGGAGGCCCGTAAAGGCCGGAGTCGAAGCCCGAAGGGTGGATTATTCATGAACGCGAAGTCAGTTCATGAATAATCCAGGCTAAGAGTTACATCTCTCTTAGCCCGGATGTTGCATGCATTGCCGTCGCCAGACCTTGGAGAAGGACGGTGATATCCGGGCTTGGCGTACTTCGTGAAACATCTGGGCTAGAATATTGGGCCGGGGTATTATAATCTAAATAGCTAACGAAAAAAAAGCGCCTACCCGCCATCGCCCGGTCGCTACTGGCAGGGGACGGAGTAGTGTTGACAGCTGTTACCATTTACACTATCAAAGGGAGTGGTTAAGGTCTATGGAAATTAACGAGTTATCCATAGTGCAAACGAGCTGTACCTGAAAAAATTACAGGGTACTTGCCAACAATCGAATCATAGCGGTAAGGTGAATTTTCTGATTTTTATACCCAATACTTCGACACTCCAGAGTTCCCTCGGGAGTGCTCATAAGCTTTGATTGGTTATGCGCGAACATTTTCTAGACAAACCCTTCTTGTATCGGCAGGCACTGAAGACGGTTCAGTCGCTGCCAACACCGGTCACCTATGGGTTGGCACGTCTGGTTGCTGCCCTGGCTTTCTTATTTTCGCGACGAGACCGGCGCCATGTCTCACAAAATCTGGATGTTATTTTCAACGGTTATCAACCGCCAGCTGGCAAACGGCTGCTTCTCTGGAGATTCTTCCAAAACTACGGCATATACATTGCCGATTTCTTCCGCCTCCTTAGTATGAACCTGGAGGAAAGCCGGGAATTTGCCCGGCTTTACGAAGGACGCCACCATCTAGACGAAGCCTTGGCCAAAGGCAGGGGTGCAGTGCTACTGACCGCTCATATTGGCCATTGGGAAATTGGCGGGCTGGGGCTGAGGGCCATGGGCTATCCGGTGAATGTGGTTGCCATCAAGCACAACACCTTATTCACGAACACACTTGTCAATGTGATGCGATCGCGCCACGGCATCCGGATCATTGAAGTGGAGGAGTCGACCTTCGGTGCCATTGAATTGGTCAAGGCCCTGGATCGGAATGAACTGGTGGCAGTCTTGGGCGACAAACCGTTTTCAGAAAGGTCGGAGATCACGACTTTTTTCGGCCGCCCGGTGCGGCTGCCAGTGGGACCAGTGCTTCTGGCCATGGCTGCCCGCGCGCCGATTATTCCCGCCTTCTCAGTCATGGAAGCGCCGGGACGCTACCGCGGCATCATCGAGTCCCCGTTAGAACTCCACTATGGCCCTGACCGGAGAGAGGCGCTGCAACATAACCTGCTACAGGTGGCGGGGGTGTTTGAACGGTACATCCGCCGCTACCCGGACCAATGGTATCTGGTGGATCCAATCTGAGGATTGCAGATTTAAGAATGCAGATCTCAGATTTGAGATTTGGGAGCAACTAACATGATTTGGAATTATAAATCTACAATCTGCAATCTTAAATCTGCAATCTTAAATCTTAAAGGATTGACCTTTTTCCTCAGTATTGGGTTGATTCTGTACGGTGCTGCATTCCTGTCTCTTCAGAAGGCAGGTGCTGGGGCTCAATTAACCGCAGCCGAAGTTCTGCAACAACTTCAGGCAAAAGCCGAGACATTAAAAAGTCTTAAAGGAAATTTTGCACAACGGAAATTCTCCCGGCTCTTGATAACCCCCATGGAGTCGGAGGGTCACCTCTACTGGCAGCCGCCAGGCCGTTTGCGCTGGGAGGTGGTCCAACCTGCCCCACTCACCCTGGTAGCCCAGGGTGATAGAATTCTGCTTCTCTATCCTGACCTCAAGAAGGCAAGTCTTTACCGCCAACCATTCGGGGGAGGGCTGTTGGAGCGAATCACTGGTGCTACTGATGATCCGGAAGCGTTCCAGCGCCAATACCAAATCCAGGTCGCACTGGTAGCTCAAGGGGGCAGTCGTAAATGGATTCAAATGACCATGGAGCCAAAATCCGCCAGACGGGCTCGTTATTTCAAACGTTTGGAGATCAAGATCGATCCTAATACCTGGTTGCCCCAGGAGATTTCTATCCTAGAGTCCAATAAAGACTGGACCGTGATTTATCTTTCAAATCTACAGGAAAATACTGAACTTGCCGATGGGTTGTTCAGCGTTGAGCCACCAGAAGACTTCCAAGTGCAAAAATATCAAGGTGGGGGCCGGCCATGAGGGCTGGTAGTTTTTTGTTCCCAGGCCAAGGTGCCCAGTACGTGGGAATGGGACGTGATTTGGTTGAGCGATTTTCCGAGGCTCTCGCTTTGCTGTCACGAGCCGAGTCCCTTCTGGGGTTACCCTTGCGGGAGGTCATGTTCTCCGGCCCAGAAGAAAGACTCAACCAGGATTTCATCGCCCAAGTGTCAGTCTATACCGTAAGCTGTATGGTGGCTGATATCCTCGCAACCAAGTCCATTAGAGCCGCCGCCTTTGCTCCGTATAGTTCAGGCATCTATGCAGCTGCATATGCCGCCGGAGTTGTGGACTTTGAAACAGGTCTCACCCTCATGCGGGAAGCTGATCGCTGTATCCATGAGGCCAATACCTCCGGCGGTATGGGTGTCGTGCTGGGTCTATCTCTTGCAGAGGTAGAGCAGTTGTGCGACAGGGTACCGGGTGTGGTGGAAGTGAGCATCGTTAACACCAACCATCAGATCATAGTCTCCGGCGAGCGACCCGCAGTGGACGAACTTCTGCAACGAGCAGTGGATTCCGAGGCTCTGACGGCGGATTGGCTGCCCGCGGCGGCACCCTATCACTGCAGTCTACTGGCAGCGGCCGACAAATGCTTAGCCAAGAGGATTGCCGAGAACACCATGAATGAGCCCCATACCGCCATCATTTCTTATATTGATCACAAGCCCTTGGAGAGCGCTGTCAAGGTGGCAGAGTTGCTTTCCGTTCAGCTCCGTAGTCAGGTGGGTTGGGTGGGGGTAGTAGAGGAATTGGTCCGCCAGAATCTGGCACCCATGATTGAAATAGGGCCCGGCCAGATGCTCGGTCGCTCGGTCCGGTGGATACACCGTGAGGCTCAGGTTCAATACACGGAAACAGCGGCTGCTCTGGAGGATGCTGTCATCATTTTCTTGAACCAATACCAATGCCCATGAACATACACGGATTAGGAAAATTCATTAGCCTGGTGCTCACCGTTTGTCTGCTGATAGTCCTTTCTTGCACTCGGGATAAAATGACCGTCACAGGCGCCGAGTATGAGTTCGGTAAGAACAAAGTAAACGATACCCACTATGATTGGAAGGAGATCAGCGGTAATCGCTTTCGTATCATCTATCCGGACACACTGCGGCAGCGCGCTCTTGACGTAGCTCAGATCTATGATACCCACCTGGAGTCCATCTGCCAGGATATGGGACTTCACTGCGATCGCGATATGCCCGTATTCCTTTACCCCTCCCAAAACGAGTATGAGACCACCAACGTTGTCACCGGGCTGGTGAGGGGAAGTGGTGGTTTCACTGAATTTTTCAAAGAGAGAGTCGTTTTTCCGGTTCAAAGTAATGATAAACGTTTAGAGCGTCTGGCACTGCACGAAATCACCCACGCCGTCCAGCTCAAGTATCTGCTGGAAAGTCGCTACCGCTCCCTGCAAATCATTCTCACCGCTGTGCTGTCGCCTCTCTGGTTCATGGAAGGGGTTGCCCAATACGAGTCAGGGTTCTGGGACACCATGCCGGCCATGTATGTCCGCGACGCCGTCATGGACCATGATCTCATTCCCCTGAATCAACTGCGTGGTTTCAGCCATCTACCCCCGCATCAGATCCGGTTGGCTTATGACCAGAGTGGTTTTTTCATTCAATTCTTGGTGGATACTTACGGCCAAGACTCTATTGCTCGCCTCCTCAGATTGATCAAGAATAAGCTCAATGTCCGCAAAGCTCTCCAGGAGGTTACCGGTAAAGACATCTGGACCCTGGAACGGACCTGGCGGGAGTATGCCGACCAACGGCTCCGGGTGGGCGGGCCGGGGTGGCAAGATCCGATGGCCCAAACACAGTTGCTTACTGCCAACAAGGGGTGGAATTTCTTTCCCACTTACAGCCCCGATGGCAGCCGCATTGCCTTCCTCTCCGATTGGGA
This sequence comes from Syntrophobacterales bacterium, assembly GCA_030601545.1. Classification (GTDB taxonomy): domain Bacteria; phylum Desulfobacterota; class Syntrophobacteria; order BM002; family BM002; genus BM002. The sequence continues at coordinate 5,071 of JAUVTM010000014.1, read as the reverse complement.
GAACGAGGCATTTGAGTTCTCGCTTTATATCCTGGAAAGGTCCACTGGCCGGCTGTCAAGAGTGAGGAAGCGGTTTGTGGAGGTTTCTCCTCTTAGCTGGTCTCAGGATGGTACTCGTTTGGTTTTTGTGAGTGATAAAGATAATCGCAGTGATCTTTACATTTACGATTTGGAACGTAATAAGTCAGAGCGGATCAAGCAGGAACTTCGCGTCAACAGCTTCCCATCCTTTCTCCCAGGAGATGCGGAGGTTGGATTTGTAGCGAGCGTCAATGGTTATGCTGACATCTATACAATCAATCTGCACGATGGCAAACTCACCCCCTTGACCCAGACCATCAACGACGAAGCCTATCCACATTGGTCAGCAGACGGGAAATTTTTGGTCTATTCCAGGGAGTACCAAAAACAGTTTGATCTGGTACTCAAAGATCTCAGCAGCGGCGAAGAAACCCGTCTTACCAACACGCCTCATGATGAAATCTGGCCCTTATTCCTGCCTGAGGGCAGAACGATCCTCTACGTTTCTGACCAGACCTCCATTTTCAATCTGCACTTACTAGATTTGCACAGCGGTTCCACCCAGCGTCTGTCTCAGGTTGTTGGCGGAATTTTCTCCCCCCAGGTCAGCCCAGATGGGAAAAGGTTACTCTTCACCTACTTTCGCCACGGACAGTACACAATCTTTGAAGGGTCCATGTCGACCTTGGAACCGGGAGTCGAAAATGCTGGCAGGCCTTGACGGTTGCCGGAGGGGAACCGGCAAAACTCAAGGGCCGAAGCCACATGGGCCAAGGAGTTTGCTGCTTCTGGTAGGGGTAGTCCTGTTGCCACTTTTTCTGGCGTCTCCATCCTGGGCTCAAACATATGAAGAAAAAGAGTACCGGGACAGTTTTTCCACTGACTTTTTTTTTCCGTACCTAGACTACAACGAAAAGGATGGGGTAATTCCCGGCATTGAGTGGAACGGTAGCAATTTCACCGGAGACCATAGGCTTAGCTTTCGAGCCGGCATCGGCACGAAAAGTGGAAAAGAGCAACTGCAGGGGGGCTATACCTATCTCGGCTGGTATCCTGCTATCGGCCTAAACCTCTTCGACAAGAACACCTTTTTCGGAGACAGTAGCGATTCAGGTGTGGATAAGGACAACTGGCGCAGAGAGGTGGGCGGCAGTCTCACCTTCAGTTTTCCGCTCGATCTGTACCACAGGATTGTCCCTGGCTATGAGATTTCATGGATTGATTTACCTGATGAATCGGAGAGACTACATGGCATCTTATTAAGTTTGGTTCGTGATACAGCCGACTACTACATCATGGAGATTATATCCGGCAGCCAAGTAAACCTCACCGCCAAGTATGGCAACAAAGCCATGGGAAGTGAGCGTAGCTTTCAAAGTTATGCCGGAGACCTGCGATTTTACACCAACCTGGACATGAGGAAATATTTTGGAGCCGGGCAGAGGCTGGTGCCCTCACTGCGGCTCCATGGTGGTGTCAAGAAGGATGATCCCAGATTATTCGTTTTGGGAGGCGCGGATAGTTTGCGGGGCTACGATTTTAACGAGTTTTCTGGCGAGAAGATGTGGGCCGCCAGCCTGGAACTTCGTTATCCTTTCTTGGTCATTGACCGAACTACCACCGCTTGGGACTTCTTTCACTTCCATCAGTTGCTCGCCGTGGCCTTTGTGGACAGCGGCCAAATCTGGCGAGACTATGAAGACAGTAGCTCAATTTCGGGCGCGGAGGTTGGTGTGGGTGGTGGCGTTCGGCTGCAGATGTTTTTGTTTGGCAAGATCCCCTTCACTGTGGGCTTCGATGTGGCCCAGAGCGTCACCGACACCGAGCGCGATCCGAAAGTATATTTGGTGCTCAGGCTGGGGCGCTAGCCCGTCGATTTTAGATTTTAGAATGCAGATTTTAGATTTAAGAGCTCAAAACCTCGCGGCAAGGAATGCATGCAGCCTCAATCTGCAATCTACAATCTGAAATCAAAAATGATACGTGCTCCAGTACTTCAAAACAGCTCGCCATCTTTACCGGCAAAGCCATGTAACTCTGACCCCGGCAATGCGGGAAAGGACAAGGTTTCGGGGAGTCTAATGAAGGCTTATTGTTGGCAGAAATCACGGTCCACCACCTTCTTGTATTTCTCACTGGTGATTGCCGCGCTCCTGATGGTGTTGTTTGCAAGCAGTGCAGAAGCTGGAGGTGGTGGCCCCAAAGTGGTGATCCTTGAATTGCATGGAATGAAAAAAGGAACTCTTGACGAAAACCTGGAGGGACTGCCCAATTTTCAAGAAATGCTCAAGGGATCCAATAACGATCAAGCCTATGTCTACCTACCCCGGGTCTTTACCACCATTCCGGCCGCCTCTCAACCGGCTGTGACCTCCATGTACACGGGACTCTATCCTCAGCGCACCGGGGTGGTTTCCACCATCTGGTTTGACCGGACCACATTCGAGATCAGCACTCTCATCTCCTACTCACAAAACCGAATGAACTCCATTCTGACAGCGAACGGGGTTAAGACCCTGTTTGATTACGTGGGGGAGGAGGGTAAGCACTCCCAGACCACGATGCTCATGCTGACCAAAGGGGCCGATTGGTCTGTGAATTCTGGTGGATTTTTCTGGGGCAATGCTTCGGTCCTCAATGTTTTTCGCAATGGAAAATGGTTTCCAAACAGCCACTACGTGGACAACAAAACCCTCGACGGCTTTCTGACTGGTCACATATTATCCTATCGGCAGAGTCTAGAGGGTATTTACAAATATCACTCACTGGTCCCCGACGTAATGGTGATGCAATTGTTGGGTACCGACCTGTTTTCCCACTTTCCCGTGGGTGATTTTAGAGAACGTGAAGCGTCAATGGAAGAAATTCAAAAACACTACGCCAAAACAGTATTGGACCCGTTGATGGGCAGATTAATCCATAGTCTTAAGAAAATTGGGGTTTACCAGGATACCATCTTCATCCTGGTCTCTGAGCACGGCTTCTTACGTATCCAGAAGCATATACCAGACGACGCTCTGCATCGCAGTCTACACGGCCATTTCAAACTACCCGGCTGGAATAGAAGCAACCGCCGGGCCAATGCCGTCATTATGCTCGGTGCTTGCACCAAAGAGATCTATCTCAAAAACCGACAATCCGGAAAATGGATGGATCCACCCCGGTTGCTGGCAGATGTCAAGCCAGCGCTGGATCTCATCCTTGCCAACCCGGACGTGCAAACATCTCTCAATGCTTTAGTGATACGCCAGTATCCCGGGGAACGGAACGCGGGCGTGGTGGAAAACGAGCAGTGGTGGCTCTTCGACTGGCGAGGCTATCAGGCCAGCTCCGGCGACGATCTGGCATTCCGCCAGGCCCTCCGGCCTTTAGGTGAACTGGCGGATCATTTTGAGCTGGGCGACTATCTGGTTCAGGGACTGAGACGGCAATACACCAGAGAGACAGCTCCCGATATCAAGCTCATTAACAAGCGAGGATATTATTTCGAACGCGACTTCGGCAAGTATGGCCACCACGGCAGTTACTACCCTGACGACTGCATTGTTTCCTTTTGGGTGGCTGGCCCCGGTTTGTCCCGGATCATCCCCGGTCGCCGCTCCCTTAAAACCACCGCTTCAACCCTCGATCTGGTTCCCATGGTGACCCATCTGCTTGGTATCCCCATACCTGAAGGGCTAGACGGCACCAATCCACTGGCAAACTTGCAGGCCAATACCGACCAATAGGCTAAGTGGTCAGGTGTCAGGTGTCAGGTGTCAGGAAAGAGAAACACAAAGCCTGGGGACTGAACACTGAAACCTCAGTCATTGTGACTTGCTATTTGGAATTTTTGCTATGCTCTATGCGCTATACCTTTTCGTGCAACGGACAACGGACCACTGACGAGATAGCAGCCATCGATAGTTTGACATAAAGCCAGAGCGTTTCTATAATCTGCTGCCAATATCCTGGTTAGAGATAATACTTTCCATATGGAGACGAACATGTTATAAAGACTGGGTAATTTATAAAAAGAACAGATGAGGAGGCAAAGGAATTGATGCCTACGCCTGCGAAGGAATTACACAAAGAGTTGAGATACGGCAACGTGAACGCCCATCGCTATTTTGACTGCCCCCACTACCAGAAGTGTCTAGAGGAGGCGGTAAAGAAGTACTGGGTGAGTTTTTCATGCCGCAACTGTGCAGAATTCAAAGACTATAAGAAAATGCAAGTCGCCACCAAGCTGCGCTAGTCACGTACCCTCGCCCCCGGAAGCGGTTTAGCCGGGGCTTATTTGACACGCCGCCCGAGATTTTGTCTCCACAACCCACTATCCTGCTGCTGGAATGAACAGGGCACTTGGAACTTTATTACGTCGTTTCATTTAGCAACTGCTTGTGGCTTGTTTAAATGACGTGAGACGGCAGGAGGTGACAAGAACTGTCATAAGTCCCCAGTGGGCATATGGGGACAGATTTGTATTCTAGTCAGTATGACGAAAAAAAGTCAGTGGCTATAAGTGTGTGGCATTTCAAGCATTATCTACGCGACTTGACACACTGCCTGAGCCATTTGAGCCTTGATCCGGTAATTTTTGCATGTTGGCATTTTTATTGCTATATCAGGAGCACCAAGTCGGTTCTACTCCCGTAAGTGCCTATGTCTTGCGGCTTGGGAGGTTTTTTCGACAATTGTGAACCAGGGATATCAGAGTGATTTCAAGGTTGGAGGATGGAGCCCATGATATTTAAAAGACCCAAGTCAGCCGTTTCTAACCAAAGCGGTTTCACCCTCATTGAGCTTATGATGGTAGTTGCCATTCTTGGCGTGCTGAGTGCCATCTCTCTGCAGCAGATTAAACACAACCGCGAGAGTGCCTACGATCGTCAAGCGCAATCCATCGTCAGAAACCTTTTGACTTACTCCGCCGTTGACGAGCCCATTACAGATAGCCCGGGTGCTTTACTTGATGACTCGGGAACGGGAGGTAATTCTTACGCCAGCTATGGATACCCCGAAGTAGATATACCCACGGGGATTTACTGGCATATTATAAATGACGATG
>JAUVTM010000208.1 GCA_030601545.1 Syntrophobacterales bacterium | reverse complement strand
TGGAAGAGGTGATACCCGAATCCCAGCGCGGCGGGAATGCGGATTCGGCTACCATGGGGCTCATGGTAGGGTTTACGGTGATGATGATACTTGATGTGGCCCTAGGCTAAGGCAAGGAGATCTTAGATTTTAGATTGCAGATTGTAGATTTGAGATTGTAGATTGGGCATTTGGGCGCTCTAAAATTTGCGAGCTGAAATCTACAATGAGCACAATGACCAGCGTCACTAAAGAAGGCCCAATTGAAAGCAAAACCAGTAGGTCGGATGGTTTCCGCCTCGGCGGAGTTCATCCGACGACAAATCTTTTCCGGCCGGTACGGTAACCGATCCTATGGAAGATAGCTTAAATGAAGGAAGAATCAATCCCTACTGAAATGACGGCCTGCGTATGGCGCGGTGGTTCAGAGGTCACGGTTGAGGCCGTGCCGGTACCTGAAATCGGCGAGGGCGAAGTGCTCGTTCGGGTTGAAGCTTGCGGGCTCTGCCCCACTGACATCAAGAAGATCGATCTGGGCCTGGCGGAGCCACCTGTAATTCTCGGCCATGAGATGGCAGGCGTGGTGGTGGCAGCAGGTCAAGGTGCTGAAGGATTTCTCGGCAAGCGAGTGGCCGTTTATCATCATATACCGTGTCTGAAATGTAGATTGTGTGAATTGGGACGCTACAGCCAGTGTGCCGGTTATAAAAAGACCGGCACCACAGCGGGATTCTTACCTGCTGGAGGAGGATGGGCCGAATACGTGAAGGTTTCGCCGTGGATCGTAAGTGGCGGCGGAGTGGTGGAGATTCCGGAGCGTTTGCCGGTCAAGGTCGCCATTCTTATGGAACCCCTCAATACCTGTCTCAAGTGTACAAGTGCTCTTCCTGATTCAAAAGGCACCGCGGTGATATTGGGGCAGGGCCCTGTTGGACTCATGCTAACTGCCCTGATGCACAGAGATGGCTGGGAGGTTTTTACAGTTGAGCCGCTGCCTGAACGACAGGAAAGATCTGTCAGGTATGGCGCCAAGGCAGTTTTTCATCCCGGTGAGGATCTCAATGCCAGACTTCAGGAAATTACTCCACCTTTAGGCCCTGATGCTGTCATCGCTGCCACGGAATCTGAAGAAGCAATAAATGGCTCTCTCCGTGCATTGCGTCCTGGCGGGACGCTCATCCTCTTTGCCCATACTCGCGAGGGACAAGAGCTGAAGATCGATGCTGGTCAGATCGGTGTTGCTGAAAAGCAAATCATCGGAAGCTATTCGTCTTCGATCGAGCTCAATGGGCTTACGAAAGAAACCCTGGTTGACCATCGTTTGCCTTGGGAAGAGTTTGTGACCCATGTCTTTCCTCTGAATGAGATCAATAAGGCCCTCGCTTTGGCTAGACGGCCTAAAGGAGATTCACTGAAAGTTGCCGTAACACCAGATTCCGGTATTGTGGACGTGTAATGTCGGCAGTCATTGGTCCGTTGTCCGTGGTCCGTAGTCGGTTGCATTAAATTAGCAGACTTAAATAACCACTTCGAAAGTAAGCAAGGGATTTCTGAATTCCACCAGCAAACATGGCAATCAAAAGGAGAAAGAACCGTAGGGCGGGTCACTGTACCCGCCAGATGGAAATAGGCCGGTACGGAGACCGGCCCTACAAAACCTGTAGAGTTGCTTCCAAGTTTATGGGTTTTTCTGGATTCCTGCTTTTGCAGGAATGACAGAGGCTTACCATTTCACGTCATTCCCGCGCAGGCGGGAATCCAGAGAAGTGGGAAATTTCAGTAATGATATTCAGCAACGGACAACTGACTATGGACAACTGACAGTACAAAAGGAGATTGATCTGAATGGTTAAGAGTGTACCAGAGCAAATGTTGGCCTGCGTGCTTCACGGGAAAGAAGACGTCAGGTTGGAGAGAATACCGGTGCCAGATCTGCAAGCGGGCGACATCCTCGTTAGGGTGGAAGCGGCTTTGACGTGTGGTACGGATTTGAAGGTCTTTCTCCGGGGCTATCATGAACGCATGATTCGGCCGCCATCTGTGTTCGGCCATGAATTTGCCGGCGAGGTAGTAGCCAGCGACGATGGACAGTTTTCAGCGGGTACGAGGATAGTAGCGGCCAACTCGGCACCCTGTTGGGACTGTTATTTCTGTGAATTGGACAAACCCAATCTCTGTAATGACCTGCTCTTTGCCAACGGGGCCTATGCCGAATATGTTCGTGTTCCCGCCAGGATTGTGGAAGAGAATTGTCTCACCATCCCAGCAGATCTTCCGGCGGCCAAGGCGGCGCTGGTGGAGCCACTGGCCTGTGCGGTCAAAGGTGTGGAGGACGTCGCCATAAAGGAAGGGGAAAAGGTGCTGGTGATCGGTGCCGGGCCTTTAGGCTTGATGCTCGCACGACTCTCAGTGTTGGCCGGCGCAGAGGTCACCACGGTTGATGACCAATCAGATCGACTTGCCCTCGCTGCTGAACTGGGCGTGACCAATACTGTTGCAGAAAGGCTCTCGGCGGAGTTGCTCGAGCGGCTGCGGGATGAGTACACACCTCACAAGCTGGGTTTTGACTGTGTGATTGAGGCCGTGGGCAAGGCAGAAACCTGGAATCAAGCGGTGGAGCTGGTGCGGCCGGGTGGCCGGGTGAACCTTTTTGGCGGCTGTCCACGTGGAACTGAACTGCGTGTAGATACAACCCGCCTCCATTACGACGAGATTCGCATCTATGCATCTTTCCATCATACTCCGGAGACGGTTCGCAAAGCTCTGGAATTCATTGCAACCTCTCAGGTCCCAGCGTTCACTCTGGTCAGAGAGGGAAGATCTCTTCAAGATTTACCGGAGGTTCTCCAGGAGATGCGTGCAGGAGCGGCTCCGCCCAAGACAGCAATTCTACCCCAGCTTCCAGCAGGAGTCCGCCTTTCAGCAAAGGAGCTGGAGACTTTCAGCGGCTCGTATTAGGGGCGTGATGGACAAAGCCAACCATCCCCTCTAACCCTACCTAGATTAATACATGGTACCACCGGTACGGCTTTCCTTCTGAGGTCTAACTCTTACTCTGAAAGGCCTATAAAATGGTTCGCTACTCTTTTGCTTACCGTAACGGTCGAGTTCGTACCTCTGGCCGCGTACCCTGACCTTGGTACTACCAACGTTCAGGGGTTCGAAGCAGATTAAACCCTTATCTTTATCAATAGCGTATGCGACAATGTCGTTACGTTGGAGCCAGACTTCTTCAACATGATAGCCGCCATTGGGGGGCTTTCCGGACAAAGATAAAGTGTCGCATCTAATATCACCCATTTTTATGTGGAGAGTTCTCTCCGCAAAACCATCCACTGCACTAAGAGACGCAACGAAAAACGCAACAAGGAATAATAGAATTTTTGTGGTTCTGATGTTCATCGCCTACTCCTTCTCCTTCAAGCTTGCCAACACAGCAAGATTCCACAAGGATATTCATATATAATAATCATTAACCGTCTCAGTTGCACGGTTTTTACAAGAGATTGTTAACCCGGATATCCGCCTGAGGCGGGGTTTGGCCGTGGCTGGTATGAGACCAATTGGTACTTACAGATTTTTTCAATATCCTACTGGTATTCTAAATGTGATGGAGCTTATAATTGAAGAGCCGAGCCAAATACCACAACAATGATTTAGAAGTGAGGTGATCTAGGTAGTGGAAAAGGAAACGAGAGATCAGGACCTTGCAAAGAAGCTTAAATTTGTAAACCTCTTTCCAGCAGGAGCGGGAACCTTTATGGCGATTGGTATCCTCCTCACCCAGTATTGGAAGTGGTTCCAGACAGGAGAGTGGCAGGGAGCGCCCATGGCTGAATTTGTGCCGCAATCTCTGGTTCAGTGGGCAGTTGCAAAGGAAGGCGGATTGTTGGGACTAAAGGAATTTGTTCTAGCTGCCTTGTCAATCCATGCCTCGGTATGGTTTTTTGTGACTGGCTGTGTTTGCACATTTCTATTGATGGAGATAACCAAACCGTTGTTAAAAGACTGACCCAAGTTATGCTAA
>JAUVTM010000343.1 GCA_030601545.1 Syntrophobacterales bacterium | reverse complement strand
ACGGCTGCCTGGTCGGCTGCTTCTTTATCGCCTCTTCCCATCCAGCGGCTGGCCTTGAGGGCCGCTGCTTCTGTGACTCTGATAAACTCCAAGGTGACTTCCCGCCCCATGTCAATCACTGTCATTTTCTCCTCCGCACCCACAAGTGGTGTTTTGGTACCAACGGTAAAAAAAATAAACCACAGAGCACAAAGAGTTGGAATTTCAGATTGTTGATTGAAGATTGAAGATTCTGGATACTGAATTCTTATATGCTTTGGTGCCTAGTGCTTAGTGCCTAGTGCATAGTTGAAGCGGCTGCTAGCTGTCCGCTGCCAGCTGTATTTCCCCATGCTCCATGCCCTACTTGTCCTGAGCCTGTCGAAGGATGCTCTATGCCTTCTCAAATCTACAATCTAAAATCATCCTAGGCGGTCAAGATGGCAGTGACCTCCCCGGCGAGTCCCGCGGAATTGGTGGCCTCGAAAAGTCGAATGGCCTCTTCAAATGCCTGTTTGGTTATGCGCTCCTTGTAGTCGTCTCCCACTTCGTTCAGGTCTTCAGCGAACGCTTTGTTCGCTTTTTTTATGTTACCCCCGGTGTTGCCCGTCTCCTCTGCCCATTTCCACATTTTCTGCCAAAGCTCATCAGGGACGCCCCGGTACGGCCGTTTGATGTAATGTTTTTCGGGAGTAGTGATGGCATTGCCATTCTGGTTCATGGCGAGGCCGAAACTGATGTTCTGCCAGAAGGTACCCACGTTACCCTTGCGGATGCCTTGGTAGATGAATTGGGTGATCTTGTCCAGAGATGTCCCGGTAATACCATGTTGGGCAATGTCCACTTCCCAAGACTGGATGGCCTCCCAGATTTTCTTGGTGAGGTCAAGTTGAATTCCTTCCTGGGTGGCACCGAAGTAGGTGCCGTGGATGGAACCGTTATTGATTGCCAGTAGATTGGGGTGGATGCCTCCTTTGACCAGTTCCCCTATAAACCAGGAAGCTTCATCCGGCCTGGTGAATCCCTCCGCACTGCCGCTCTTGGCCCCTATTTCACCAAGTTCAACTTCCAGAGCGAAGCCGGCGGCAACCACCGGCTGGGCCAGCTCCAAAGTGGCGGCCAGATTCAGTTCGTTCTCCATATGTGAACAATCGATGGCAAACGAGGTGAAACCTGCTTCCAGTTCAGCAGCCACGAGCTCTGCCACTTCCGCTTTCTCGTCCATATTTTTCACGGTAATGTGGTCGCCATGGACAACGAAGGGTACCGAGGTGTTTCCCAGTCGATCATTTTCCGTCACCATAAACTCGACAAATCTCATAGGGTCAAACTCGGTGTAGTCCAGCTCAGACTTGGCAATCTCATACATTACCGGGGCCTGAGTGGTCATAGAGGCACGGATAATACCCTCTAAGGGTAAACGGCAGCGGATGTTTGCGGCCATGATCATCGCATTTGCTTTCCGGGCCGCAGTGCAAAGCGCCTTACCGTTCACCAGCGGTGCCTTGGAATCTGGAAATCGTTTCTGCACGCTTTCAGGCCTATATTTTGA